>JANOEF010000424.1:0-7419 GCA_031413075.1 Acidobacteriota bacterium
GCTACAATTTTTCCATCGCGGGCGTCGCCGGCCGCACCAAGGGCAACTATGCGCGCGGCGGCGCGCCGTCCGTCGGCATGGAGGGCCCTTACGATTTGCCGATGCCGAACGGCTTCGCGTGGAATATGGTCGTCGATCCCACCGCGCCGACGCGCGCGAGCGGCACGATTCCGCCCGCGACGCACGAGCAGCTTTGGTCCCGGCTCCAGCGTTTCCTCGATGAGGTGCTGCCCGTCGCGGAAAAGGCCGGCGTGCGCCTCGCGTTGCACCCTGACGATCCGCCGATGCCGACGATCCGCGGACAGCCGCGGCTTGTCTATCAGCCTTCGATGTATCAGCGCGTGCTCGATCTCAACTCCAGCTCTTCAAACGTGCTCGAGTTTTGCGTCGGCTGGCCGACCGCATTTCACGCTGGAAACTTCTCATGATCACAGATCTGGTGAGGATTATTTTGGCTCTCAGTTTTATTTTTGTGCGCTCGGCGGACGACCTTTGGATTGTTTATACAGGCTCGGTTTTGATGTCGGTGGCGGCCGCACTTTTTGACGGAGCGAAAAGTGCGGTGACTCCGAATCTGGTCGGAAAAGAAGGACTCCTTTCGGGCACCGCCCTGATGTTTTCGTCCCGCTTTTTATTGATGGCGCTCGGCAATGCGTTGGGCGGAATCGCCGTCACATTTTTTGGCTATGAAGTCGCGTTTATTATCAATTCCTTGTCTTTTTTGGTCTCGGCTTACACCATTTGGCTGATACCCGAAAGCGCCACCGATCGGGAAGAAACGCGTAATCGTCAAAAAGATACGTTTTTTAGTGAAATGTTAGAAGGTTTTCAGTTTATTTGGCAAAAACCGTTTGTGCTGACAATTGTTTTGATGAATTTGATCTGGGCAGTCGGCGGCGGCGCAATTCAAATAATTCTGGAAAGACTGGGCGGAGACGTTTACGCGCCCCGCGAACAGTGGAGTTCTGATTTTGCGATTGGAATGTTGTGGGCGGCTAATGGTTTGGGGTTAGCGGTTGGGATGTTCGCCGCGCATCGAATCGGCGGCTGGATTGAATTTAGAAAATGGACGAGTAGATTTATCGGCGGAACTTTGATTTTGCAGGGCGTTTTATTTGCTATCGCCGGTTTAATGCCCAGTTTATGGTTGGCCGCTCTGGTCTTTTTTATCTCGAGAGTGGTCATCGGGGTTGAATACGCAGTTCAGGAAACCCTTTTTCAGCACGCTTTGCCGGATTATATTCGCGGAAGGATTTCGACCCTTGACCGCGGAATGGAAATTACGGTGTTCAGCTTATCAATTTATTTGGCCGGCGTTTCATTGCATTATATTTCGCCCCAAATGCTGACAATTGCCTCCGGTCTGCTGACGGCTTTTGCCGCGTTAATTTGGTTCACCCGACGATCAAAAGGCGATTTGCAGTTGGCCGGAAACTAAAAATAAACAACAATGCACAATTAACAATGGACAATGGACAATTAAGAAAAATCTCTCATAATTTTTGTTTCTCTCAACTTTTACGCCGTGATGATAACGGCTTTGGTTCCCGTCAATTCAGAAAAATCTTTGGTAAAGATAGTATCCACCCGGCGCACCCGGCTGATGGTTTCAACGATGTCCTGAGTTGAGATAAAACTGTCTTCGACGTGTGCGATGGCCCAGGTTTCGATATGGGCGGCTGTTTTCAAAATATCTTCGACGAGGCGTAAATATTGAAATTTTGTTTCAACGTGTGCGCCGAGTTTACCGGTTTGTTCAGCTTCGAGGGCGTCCCAAAATTCGTCATTTAATCGAAGCCATTCCTCGCGCCAGGCCTTTTTGCCCAACGATTCGCGTAAACTCAAATTGTGAGCCCGGGGAAGCCGTAAAAACATCAGATCCGGAAAATTTTCGGCCACAAATTCATTGATGGTGCGATTCGAGCAAGTATTATTCTGACCATTATTGACCGGCATATTTTTAATCGAAGCCAGTCTTTTAAAGACATTTGACAGCGGTTGACGCAGTTCCAATGTTTCTTCGGAAAAAGACAGCACGTAATCGCCAATTCCCATTCCAACGCTGAGGGCTATCGCCCGCGTAATCGGGGATTCGAGTTTTTCGATATTTTGGCGCACATTATCAAACCACCACGCATCGGTTTCGTTAAACCAATTTCGAAGCGCAGGATTTTGCAAACGATAGCGCGGGACATAAGCATCTTCTAAAATTTTGGTAACTCCCTCGTCATCGAGCGTTTCGCCGTTGTTTTGAATATCGGCGACCGACTTTATCCACGACCATTGCATCACATCGTTGGCTAAGACCCTGGTTCCCCATCTTTTGAGATAGGCACCGAGATTCGTTTCGCCGGTCAGGGGCAGAGCCGCCGATTTAAATTGCAAACGGCGCAGGACATTTAGTTCAAAAGCTAACCAGCCTTTCGGCGTGACGGTTGGTTTATTCAACATAACTTTTAAAGGGGAAAAGTGAAAAAGGAGAAAAGTGAAAAAGTTTGTCTAAAGGTTATATTAAATCAAAAGTCGAGTATTTCAACAAAAGTCTATTGTCACTCAACGACCAAACTTTTTCACTTTTAAACATTTTCACTTTCCTTCGACTCCAGTTCCGGCAAATTTTCGATTTCCAAAAAGGCTTTGACGACTTTCGGATCAAATTCGATTCCTGCCCACTCGGAAATATATTGTTTGGCTTCGGCAGCCGAGAGCGGGGTGTTAAAGGGACGCGCATCGGTCAAAGCGCAATAAGTGTCAACGAGTCGTAAGATGCGGGCCGCCAGCGGAATTTGTTCGCCCTCTAAACCATCAGGATAACCTCCGCCGTTCCACCATTCGTGATGCCAGCGAACCAGCAGTTGAACCGCCCGGCTTAAGCCCCGTTTGGCCGCATCCTGTTCGCCGATGACCGGATGTCGCTGCATATCAACCCGTTCTTCGTCCCGCAGAACGCGATTGCTTTTGATATAATCCCGATTCATCACCACCTCGCCAAGATCATGAACTAAAGAGGCCTGGCGCAACGAATAACAGTCATGCGGCGAAAGATTAAACTTTTGGGCGACTTTTTCAGCCAGCGTTGCGATTCGCGTCGCGTGCGGATGTGCATAGCCCTCAAAATCATCAATCAGCGATGCCATTTTTAACAGACTTTCGTCGAGATTTTCTTCCACTTCGGAAAAATGTTCCATAATTACAACTAAAAACTTTTCTTAGATAAACGGTTAATCGCGGTAAAGTTCCGTGAGACCTTTTTACTACTAATTTGACAAACTGTCGAGCAGAGCCTGTGCTTCTTTGTTATTGGGAAATTGGTTAAGAATTCGCTTAAGTTCGCCCTCCGCCCTTTTCAAAAGATTGTATTGGATGAAAAATTCGACCAGCATGATCCTGAAAGACGAATTGTTCGGATCAAATTTGATAGCCGTTTGAAGTTCGGACTCAGCTTTGTGACGTTGCGTTTCATCGGCCGAAAGAACTTTGCCGTGATAGGCCCGGTAGCGCGGATTATCCGGCGACAATTGGGCGGCTCTCGCCAGATAAGGCAGGGCTTCGGCGTAATTTTCTTCCAACAGATGAGCAAACCCGTTTTCAAATTCGATCCGGGCTTTTTCTGATTCATCCGCCGTGGTCGAAGCTTGGCTTGAAACCTGATTGTATTTAGTTGATTCCAAATATTTTCGGAGTTTGAAATCATAGACTTCACGTAAACCATCGTCCTTGAGCGTTTCGTAAGCACGGGCAATTTCGGTAAAACCATTTTGTATCCGTCGTCGAAGTTGTGCATCTGCTTCCTGATGGTAAATATCCGGATGGAACTGTTTGGCGAGATCGAAATAAGAGGTCTTGATTTCGGCAAGTTTAGCCTTCACCGGGACATCTAAAATTTCATAATAGCTTTCGGCTTCTTCGATCCGTTTCAAATATTTTTCTAACAATTGTTTTTCTTCTATTTCAACTTTGGGAGCTTCGATGGCAACCTCTTTTTGAGGTTGCTTGGGTTGGTGAATCTCGACTTTCGGCTCAACCGGGCGCGGCATTTCTTTGATCAAAGTCAATTTGGCGGATAAAATCTCCTGGATTCGGCTTTCGGTAAAGGCGCAATTCCAATTTCTGCGAACGACAAAACCGGCCATCCATAAAACATAAAGGCTTTTCATGGTTTCGAGGTCCGAAAGCCCGCTCATATTTTTGAGATCGTGAATCTTCATCAAATTTGACTCCATCCGCGAAAAAATAAAGGCTTCGACCGGCAGCAAATTGATATTTACCGGATAGCTTTTTTTAAGGGCAAACCTTTCATCAAAACTTCTGAATCGCTTAATAATTGTCTCATCCGAGAGGTTTCTGGCGTAATTCAGAAGTAAATTCGACAACTCTACCTTAAATTCGACACCATCTTTGGCCCTCGCCAGATGACTAAAACTCCAGGCCCCGGTTTGCCAGCTGAGAGCCATGGTCAAAATAGATTTGATTTGGTGTGCAAAAAACGCAGCTACATCAGTTTTGGTTAATATTTCACGGTTTACCAGTGATTCAGCCAGTTCGAGATCGTTGGTAAAATTCGGAATCCCGGTCAAAACGTCCTGCTTAATTTGGGCGGTCTGCAATAGTATTTCAAACAGACGATGTTGGCGAAGATTTGAGACAGCAAAAATCACTTCACCATTTTTCAGATAAATAATCGCCTTTTCATCAGTATGTGCAAGCCGAAACGAGCCGCTCAATTCGGCTTGCGTCGCTTCCACCAATAGTTCGGCAAACGGAGATTCTTGAAAAGTTCCCTTAATTTCGGTGTTGTTCGGGGCAATCATATCGGAAAGTCCGGGGAGTTTAGATAAAGGACGGTCAGAATTTGACCAAATTTATCTTAACAAATTCCAACTGCAAAAGTTAAGCAAAATAATCAAGATTTGACACTTTCGCCACAAATTGAGAAAGTTTCAAGAGAATTTAATCTGATGAGTATCAAAATACGTGAATGTTTAACTTTGGAAGAATTGGCCGATTGCGTCCAATTGCAGCGCGATGTTTTTGCCCTTCCCGAAATTGAAATATCGCCGGTCCGGCATTTAATCGTCACTAAAAATGCAGGCGGTTTTACACTTGGCGCCTACGCCGAAGATGAATTGGTCGGTTTTGTCCTCAGCGTTCCGGCGGTGCTCCACGGCGAAAAAGCCTTTTATTCGCATATGACGGCCGTCAGCCAGAATTATCAGAGCCACGGCATCGGTGCCCAACTAAAGTGGGCGCAGCGAGAAAAGTCTCTGGAGTCAGGCGTAAAATTTGTCAAATGGACGTTTCAGCCGGTTCAGGCCCGCAATGCGTTTTTCAATCTGGAAAAGCTCGGGGCCATTGTCAGACACTATGAGCCGAATTTTTATGGGACGGATTATTCGACTTCGCACGAACCGGAGGGACAACTCGGACTCGACAGTGACCGGCTCTTTGCCGAATGGCATCTCGAAAGTGAAAAGGTAGTGACGCTTTCCAGAGGTGAAAAATTGTCCGAAACGGCCCGGATCAAACAAACCATTGAAATCCCGAAAAATTGGAGTGAACTGGTTAACGAAAATCTCAAACAGGCGATTGATGAACAAAATCGGGTTAAAGCGGAGTTTCAAAAAGCGATTGCCAATGGACTGACCGCCAGGGGGTTTGACCGCCAAAACGCTAAATATTTGTTATATTAGAATTTATGAAAGCAGAAGAATTTATTTCAAAATTAAAAACCTTAAACCCGCCGATTGCGGTGGAAAAGTATGATGATAGCGAAGATTTTGCCGATGAACTGGTTAATCTGGTGATGAATTATGACGTTTCCGAAGTTGACTTTGGCGACATCGGATTTGCCGAAGAAGTTTTAGGCGACGAAGATTTTTACGAAGTCGGAATGTTCGAAGCAAAATATATTGTAATTGACCGCCGAACCGGTGAAGTTCGGATCGAGGCTGATGATGACGAGGGAACAATTGTTTTCAGTTGCGCCGACGGGAGCGAAAAATTTATTGACGCGCTCTGGTTGGCGGTTCAATATTTTTCTCAACAGCTCACCGAAAAGCTGAAAGAAACTGCGATTGATGAGGCTGAAGTTAAAGCACGGGAATGTGCCGAAGTTGCCGGAAACCAGGATTATTATCCTTTTTATCAGGACTTTTTGAATTGCTACGAGCGATGAAGTTAATGAAAAATGAACAAAACCCGGAACAGATCCTCAACCACTTGGCAGAAGAATTTCCCGACTGCATTGATTATTGGCGGGAGTTCAATCGGTATCGCTTTAACTTAAAGCAGTTATTGCCTTTATTACAACCCAACGAATCGGTTCTGGATTTGGGGGCAGGTAACGGCGTGCTGTCGTTAGCCTTACAAGCGGCAGGCGCCCAGGTGACGGCTGTTGATAATTGGCGACCGTATTCGCAAGCAGACACTAACCGGGATGAGCCATCTATGATTCATATGGGCGACCGTCATTACATCCTTGAACGGTTTCGCGCACATAACATTCAAACCATTGAGACAAATCTGCTGAAGGGAAACTTACCGTTAAAAGATAACTCATTTGATATGGCCATTATTATGGCGGTGATTGAACATTTTCCCGGCTCGCCCCGGAAAATACTGGAAGAGGCCAAACGAGTTTTAAAGCCGGGCGGGATTCTGGTCATTGAGGTGCCGAATATTGCCGCCTTGAGAAACAGACTCAAACTTTTAATCGGCAAAACTGTTCATTTTCCGATTGAAGATTGGTATCGCTCAGACCCGTTTTATGGTCATTTCAGAGAAATGACGCGGGCTGAACTGCAAAAATATGTTGAGTTTTTGGGGATGGAAACAATGTGGATTCGCACCAGTGATTCATCTTTTCATAACACGAAATATGCTGATGGGCATTATGAGCGGGAGTATAAATTCAACTCAATTTTCCAAATAGCAAAAGCGTTATATTTGTCGGCCTGTCTGCCTTTTCCCACTTTGCAGTTTCAGATAGTTTTAGCCGCCAGAAAAATTTAAGCATCACGATTTAAGAGGGGAATTTCTGAACCGGACAGGATCAATCAGCAATTAAGCAGGTCAGCAAAAGATTTACGACATTTTGAAAATCAAGAAAAGTTTGCAAATAGCTGATTAACTTTGGTTTTTGGTTTTTGGGTTTTCTTCATTGTTCATTGTCCATTGTCCATTGTTAATTGTGCATTGGTGCTTAGCAATTTTCTAATTTCCTCTTCTGCATTTCCGCTTCGCATCAGAGTCTCACCGATTAGAAATCCGCGAAAACCTAAATCCCGTAATTCGAGTAAATCCTCCCGGGTTTGCAAACCGCTTTCGGCGATCATGAGCGCATCTTTGGGGGCCTGTTTTATTAATTCCCGCGACACGTCCAACGAAACATTGAACGAATTCAAATCCCGATTATTGACT
>JANOEF010000425.1:0-11507 GCA_031413075.1 Acidobacteriota bacterium
GGATTATTTAAAAAAATATGTGTTAACTCGTCACTCTTTTTTTTATCTCCCTTTTCAGTAAAATGTGTTTTGTTTACAGGGTAACAAAATTAGCTAAATTAAGAATAGTTTAAAAATAACTTATAACGATGGTCAAAAAGATTCTGTCTTATACCCATCGACCCTTGAAAACTATGCAATAATGAGTCCAACGAACTTCAGTTGGTTAAAGGGTTAAAACCGCCACCAACTGAAGTTTGTGGGACTTTTTAGAACAAAATTTAAGGCCCAGTTTCTCAAGGTAAATGGTACCTTAAGAATTCGGAAGTTAGGTAAAATATCGCATCGTTATTGCAGGCGTGGAATGACGGAAATAAAGAGGTTTTAGATAACCCAACATTGATCACTGGTGATGGGCCAAGGCTTGCCTCCATCGTGTATTGAGCTGATGAATTATAATCATTGGGAAAAAGCAAAAGTAATTTTTGCCGAGGCAAGAAAACTCACCCCTGAGTTGCGTCTGCCGTATCTTAATGAAGTTTGCGCTGATGATGCCGATATTCGCCGCGAAGTCGAATCACTGCTGGCTTCATTTGATAAGTCGGAAGGTTTTATGGAAAATCCGGTTATTGGTGAAGTTGCCGATGTCATCTATCAGACCCGAAGTTTTGGAAAAGGAAGATCATTAGGCCATTACGAAATCGTCCAACAAATTGGAAGTGGTGGAATGGGCGAAGTTTATCTGGCCGAAGATAATAAACTGATGCGTCCTGTGGCTATTAAAATTCTCAATGAAAGATTTATCCGCCATGAAGCCAATCTCAACCGTTTTATCCAGGAAGCACGAGCGGCGTCAGCTTTGAACCATCCGAACATTTTGGTTATTCACGAAGTTGGAATGGATGATGATACGCCCTACATTGTCACTGAATTTATCCTGGGTCAAACTTTGCGTCAGATTATCAATGAAAAGTCTTTGTCGCTCTCGGAAGTTTTGAACATTTCAATTCAAATAGTTAACGCTCTCTGCATTGCCCATGAAGCCAATTTGGTTCACCGCGACATCAAGCCGGAAAATGTGATGATCCGCGCCGACCGAATCGTCAAAGTTTTGGATTTTGGTCTGGCAAAGCTCATTGAACAAAATTCAACCGGATTTGAAACATCCTCCGAAAATCAAACAGCCAAAGGTATCATTTTGGGAACGGTCAATTATATGTCACCCGAACAAGCCGGAGGCGAAAAGATGGATCATCGGTCTGATATTTTTAGTTTTGGCACTGTATTATATGAGATGCTGACCGGGCAAAACCCCTTCAAAGGTGAGACGGTGAGCCATACAATTATTACCATTTTAGAAAAAGAGCCGCCCCCATTATCACAATTTATTAAGCATTTTCCGGTTGAAATAGAAAGAGTTATTAAGAAATGTTTAGAAAAGAATTTAACGATGCGTTACGGTTCGGCCAGAGATTTGTTAGCTGATTTGAAGAATATAGAAAAAAGGCTGGAATTTGAATCTGAACTCAAAAACATTACCGCACCCAACCAAAGATCAGATATTGAAACGCAAAGTATCAAAGTCGAAACTGAGGGAGAAGACCAAAACCTGATTCCGAACAATTTATCAGAAAATCTTTACCCGATCATCGGTCGGAAAAAAGAAATTACTGAAATTAAAAAATTGCTGCGGCAATCTGGCATTCGGCTTATCACCTTGACGGGAATCGGGGGCGTTGGAAAAACAAGTCTGGCAAAAGCGGTGGCTCATGATTTATTACTTAATTTTCCTGACGGCGTATTTTTTATCGAATTGGCAGCAATTACAAATGCAGAACTTATCACTTCTGCAATTGCTCAACCGCTTGGTGTTCAGGAGATCGGCAACAAATCGCTTTTGGAGATTTTAAAAGATTATCTGAGCGAGAAAAAAATACTGCTTGTTTTAGATAATTTTGAACAAATAACCGATGGTGCGCCGCAAATCGCAGAACTCCTCACTGTTTCAACGCTTAAAATCTTGATTACCAGTCGCATACTTTTGCGTTTGAGCTTGGAAGCCGAATTTATTGTTCCACCACTGACTGTTCCTTCGCAATTCCATCAAGTTCCGGCGAAAGAACTGGCAGATTATGAAGCAGTCAAACTATTTGTCCAAAGAGCCCAAAAGGCCAAACCATTCTTTAAACTGACTGAAGAAAATGCAGAAAACGTGGCGGATATTTGCACTCGCTTGGACGGGTTGCCATTAGCGATTGAGCTTGCCGCCGCCCGAGTCAAGATTTTAACCCCAAAGGCGATTCTCACTAAACTCGAAAATCGGCTTCAATTATTGACGGGGGGAGCATCAGATTTGCCTGAACGCCAACAAACGATGCGCGGTGCGATTGAGTGGAGTGACAATCTTCTTCACGAGGATGAAAAGGCGTTATTTCGACGGTTAGCCATATTTGCCGGAGGTTTTACTTATGAAGCGGCGGAAGCTGTCTGCAAAAATGAAGAATCCACAATCGGGCAAACTGATTTTCTTGATTTGCTTACTTCTCTGGCAGAGAAAAGTTTGCTGGTCACCATAGAACAGCCTGAAGGCAGCGAGCCACGCTTTCGGATGTTAGAGGTTGTCCGTGAATATGCTTTTGGTTCGCTAGAAACACTCAATCAGGCAAATGAAATGCGTCGCTGTCATTCCTTATATTTTCTTGAACTTGCGGAAAATGCTGAACCTCATTTACAAACTGTCCAAGCAAATCAATGGCTGAGCCGTTTGGAAGAAGAACATGATAATCTACGGGCTGCTTTAAGTTGGGCATTTGAATTTGAGCCGAAAATTGCCGCTCGTCTGGCAGGTTCACTTCGTTTGCTTTGGAATCTGCATGGACATTTGACAGAAGGTCGTCATTGGTTGCAAAAGGCTTTGGATTGCCGGGTTGATATTTCTTTAGAGTCCAGATGGAAAATTTTATTGGGTATCGGATTAATTGCAAATCTTCAAGGCGATTTCGAATCAGGACAACATTTTTTGGAAAAATGCCGAGAGACAACAATTTTGGCTAACAACCGGCAACAAATTGCTTTATCAGGTAAGTTTTTAAGTTGGACTTTGCGCGAATTAGGAAATCATAGTGCGGCGAAAAATCTGATAGTAGAAAGTTTAGCCATCGGCAGAGAGTTGAATGATAAAGATGTCATCGCTCAATCCCTCCTTTCTCTCGGAGAATTGGAACGTTCTAAAGATAACCATTTGCAAGCTCAAGCATATTATGAAGAATCTCTCTTATTTTTCCAACAAATTGATAAGAAAAACGGAAAGGTTATTTCTTTAATCAATTTAGGAGCCGTCACTTATTTTCAAAAAGACTTCCAGAAGGCGCGGTCATTTTATGAAAAAGCCTTAGGAATCAGTCAAAAACTGGGTTATAAAATGGTTTTGTCATATTGCTTTGACGGATTTGCCGCCTTAAATTTAAAGCAGAACGACTTAGAATGTGCAGTTAAATTATCCGCCGCCGCAGAAAAATTACGCCAATCAATCGGTTTTGTGATTGAAAGGGAAGAACGCCGCTTTCGGGATGCTTACCTGGCAGAACTTAAAAATAAAATGGACAAAACCGATTTTTCCAGATTTTACGAACAAGGAAGAAACCTCAAACTTGAAGAGGTATTTGACTTAATAGACATTATTTGAAATAAACTTGAGTCAAGTTAAACCAACGATTGGCCCGCGAATAAACGCCAATGAACGCCAATAAAATCAATTTTTAGCAATAAAATGAATAAGTTTGAATTAATTCTTAAAAATATTCGGGCAGCTTCGCGTTTATTCGCGGGCCAATTTCTGATTGAACATAATCTCTAATTTCAAACCCGAAACCATTAATGTCCAGTTAAATATTTTTTACAGCCACAAACTCTTGACATTTAATCAAGCAGTTCAGCAAAAGTTTGGTGAGATTTTGAAAAATCAAGAAAAGTTTGCAAATAGTTGAGTAACCTTGGTTTTTGGGTTTTCTTCATTGTCCATTGTCCATTGTTAATTGGGCATTGGTGCTTAGTTACAGCGATTTTTCAATTTTTTGATTTCAATTTATATTCAATCATGTTCTAAACTGCTTGAATGAATAATGGAAAATACCTTTTTACTCAGCTATCGGATTGGAAATTATGGATGGAATCGGAGCAAACTCCGGGAGAAAAAAAATGACGAAAAAAAAGATTACAAATTATTCAGAATTTTGGGATTTTTATGTCAGCGAACATAGCAACCCTTTGAATCGGCTTTTGCACTTTGTCGGAACTAGTTTGGGCATGGTCTTATTGGTTTGGTTTTTGGCGAGCGGCAAGTTCTTATTTATTCCGCTTTGTTTTGTCTGCGGTTACGCCTTTGCCTGGACCGGACATTTCCTGGTCGAAGGCAACAAACCGGCCTCTTTTCAATATCCGGTCTGGTCGTTTATTTCGGACTACAAGATGGCTTTTTATATGCTGACCGGCAAAATGAATCGCGAAGTTGATCGGGTCACGACCAGCCTCAAAATATAAAGTTGACTAACAAAATTTGAGATCTCATTTTTTCAAATATTCAGCAACTCCATTCAAAAACATTTGCACGGAAAGAGCGACTAAGATCATCCCCATGAGCCGTTCCATCGCAATTAGTCCGCGCTCTTTTAATATTTTTTGGACAAAGGGTGAAGCCAGCAGGATCAAAGAGGAAATCCCCCAGGCGATCAGGAGTGCCATCAGCCAATCAAATATTCTTTCGGGCTCCGAACGCACAAAAAGTAAAAGGGTGGCCAGTAGCGACGGTCCGGCAATCAATGGAATGGCTAATGGAACAATAAACGGCTCTTCGTCCGATGGTGTTTCAGCCGTTTGTTTTTCGCGCGGGAAAATCATTTTGAGAGCGATCAAAAACAAAATAATTCCACCGGCGATGCTGATTGATTCCTGTTTAAGTCCAAGAAAATCAAGTAAATACTGTCCAAGAAAAAGAAACAAAATCATTACCCCAAGGGCAATTATGGTTTCGCGAAACAGCACTCTGGTCCGTCGTTTTGGATCAACTTTTTGCAAAGCAGATAGAAAAACCGGAATATTTCCGAGCGGATCCATTATCAAAAATAAAGTCACGGCTGCTGAAAAAACTCCTGTTCTCATCTTTCTCCTCTCTGTTTTTCCTGTTCAACTTAATCTTGTTTGGTCACACCAACTATTTTCCCGCGAAAAATTCTTAAGGCAAGTTTAATGGCCGGATAATTTTCCGCATATTGCCACATTTCTGCCTCGGTTGGATTTTCGGGCAGAATAACCGGTTCAGAAGCGTCAGTTTCAGTTTCAAAAGTCGGAATCTGAAACTCAATTTTCGGTTTAGTTTTAGCCGGAGCCGCCGCACTGCCCTTGGCCGAAACCGTTGGAGAGACAATCGTCGCCTGCAAAATATTGGCGATGATTTGAGAGGCATTTTTAATTGGTTTGAGATTGTCTCCTTCGCGTAATAGTCTCGTTTCAAAAGCCGCATCAAGTTTGGCATCTTCGATATGCTCTAAATCTTCGGCTGAAATTTCCGGCATCCGAATGGGTAATGAATCAAAAAAATCCATCCTTGGTTTTTGTGGTTCGAATTTCGGTTCTTCGGAAATCGGGGTTTTGGCTGGAAGTGGTTCGTCTTGAATTGACTTTTGACGTTTTACCGGAAAAGGTGTGTCCTCGGGTGCAATATTTACAGGTTTTTTTGACGGTTCAGTTACAAAACTTGGGATAACAGTCTGAATTTTGCTGACAAATGGCTGTCTTTCGTCATTCAAAGTTTTTTTTTCCGGCAAAGGCTCCGCCGGCGTTTCATTTACTTTTCCCGAATTTATTAATAATCCCTCGAGCTTGCCCAACCGTTCAATTATTTTTTCAATTCCGGTTACCCGTTGCATTTCCATTAGTTTAACCAGTCCAATTTCGAGTATGTAACGCGGATGGGTGGCGTTTTTGAGTTGGGTTTCGGTTTCAGAAAGCGAATGGAAAAGGCGAACTAAATCCGATTCAGAAAAATGTTCGGCGTATTTGAAAAGGGCTTCACGGTCTAAAATGGATGAATCGAGCAATCCTTCGGCATGATTTGTCACTTTTGCAACCAGTAAATCTCGTAAAAAGGTCAATAAATCCCGACAAAAGTTTCTTAAATCCTGCCCCCTGGCAATCAATTCTTCGACCACTAATAATGAGTCCTGAGGCCGGTGATGCGCAATGGCTTCAATCGTTCGCGTCAGCATTTCAGAACTGGCAATCCCCAGCGCATTGACAACATCTTCAATATCAATCGTCTTGTCTGAAAAACTTATGACCTGATCGAAATTGCTTTGGGCATCGCGCATGGAACCTTCGCCCGAACGGGCAATTTCCCGCAGGGCCTCGGCGGTGACTGTCACTTTTTCAGCCTCGGCTATCAAATTGAGTCTTTCAAAGATTTTTGCGGTCGCGATGGTCCGAAACTGAAATTCCTGACATCGCGAAAGAATGGTATCGGGAACTTTGTGCAATTCGGTGGTAGCCATGATAAAAACGACATTTGACGGAGGTTCTTCGAGTGTTTTTAAAAGGGCGTTAAATGACGAATTTGAAAGCATATGAACTTCGTCAATAATGAAAATTTTATATCGGTCGCGAGCAGGCGAGATATTGATATTTTCGATAATCAGGTCGCGTATTTTATCCACCTGGGTATTTGATGCGGCATCAAATTCAAGGACATCAATCGAACGCCCTTCGGTAATTTCCTGACACGAGGCACAAACATTACACGATTTGGCAATGGGTTTATCGGTCGAATGACAATTTAAGGCTTTGCTTAAAAGACGGGCGGTGGTAGTTTTTCCGACCCCTCTTGCCCCCGAAAAGAGGTAAGCATGATGCAACCGGTCATGTTCGACTGCATTGCGCAAAGTATGCGTGATGCTTTCCTGTCCGGTGACTTCTTCAAATGTTTGGGGTCGCCACTTACGGGCAATAACTTGATACGACATCTGATTAATCTGATTAATTGAAATAAATTATGGAATAGTTTATTCAACTTCGGCCCAACTGTCCATTATTTGATTAAACTCTGGATATAATTATCTTGATTTTTAAGCCTCTGGTTAAGGGAAAATGACTCATTTAGAAACTGTTTCTTTTTTTTATGATCGAAGATAGGGACGACGATATTTCCCAAAATCGCGCAGTGCCACAATCGCTAAAACAACCGCCGCGAATTCAGCAATTAAAAAGTAAATGAGAAGCGGTTTGGGAATGCCGTCAAACGCCATTCCGATTAATCTTCCAACCACAAACCCGCCAAAAGAAAGGGCTTGTAGAATCAAACCAAGCCGAATATAGTCAGGCTCAAAGTAGCAAAAAACATAAAAAAATCCAATTCCGATGATGCACCCGCCATAATTAGCTCTGAAATCAGTAATCGCTGTTGGGGTGGGAAGTTGAATATCCACTAAGGATGAAGCTTCAACCGGGGCCAGCAAACAGAAAAAACCAATCCCCAAAAAAGTCAAAGCGGTAATAAAAAGTGAATATTTGGCGAGTTTCATATTTAGAATTATAGAACGGATTGCAAGCGGTATCCAACAAAACAACGAAATAAAGTTCAACGGACAATATCAATCAATCAAAATCAGATTTACTCAACATCATCTAATCAAATAAATGCGGGATATTTATGTCAATAAATCACCTTTTTGAATTTTTTTTATGATGGGCCGACTCTCAATACTCCACCACAAAATGTTGAGTGAGGTTAAGTTTCAAAAATTAGCAAGTATTTTTTTGCTTTAAAATGATGGAGGCTTCAGACTTAACCGCAACACAAGCTGAAATTGTTACCGTTGCTCGATTCCTCGCCTAGCGGAGTTCGCAACTCAAACCTTGTGCGGAGCCTGAAGCCATATAAATCAATGACGAATTGTCAATTACGAATTACGAGAACTTTCTTTGATTCGTAATTCGTAATTCGTAATTCGTAGTTCGTAATTCGTAATCCCCCATCCAAAATCAAAATCGAATGGCGGAAAGGGTGGGATTCGAACCCACGGAACCCTTTTGAGGTTCACTACATTTCCAATGTAGCCAATTCAACCGCTCTTGCACCTTTCCATTCAAAAAAAATAATTACCAATTTCAAATTACGATTTTTCAATTTTTTAGAGATTCATAAATCATAATTGAAAAACGGAGAGGGTGGGATTCGAACCCACGGAACCCGTTAAGGTTCAACAATTTTCGAGACTGCCCGATTCAACCACTCTCGCACCTCTCCACTAACAAATGACGAATTTCAAATTACGAATTACGAGTTTTAGAATTTTCAACATTTCGTAATTCTTAATTCGTATTTCGTAATTGACTGCGTTTTCGCTTAAAAAAACTCTGCATTAACTTTTTGCATTCATCAGCTAAAACGCCTGCCGTAATTTCCATTTGATGATTCAAAGAACTGCTGTCACAAAGTTGAAAAATACTTTCAACGGCACCAAATCTTGGGTCATGCGCACCGAAAACCAACCTGGTAACACGGGCTTGAATGAGCGCACCGGCGCACATGGCGCAAGGTTCTATGGTCGTATAAAGAATCGTTTCAGTCAACCGATAATTGCCGATTTTTTGTGCTCCCTCGCGCAAGACCAAAATCTCAGCGTGAGCTGTCGGGTCACAAATAGTTCGGGTCCGGTTTCCGGCAATTCCCAAAAGCTCTCCCTTCGCACCAATCAAACAGGCCCCGATCGGAACTTCATCCAACTGTTCGGCTTCTTTGGCAGCATTTATGGCTTGCCGCATCCAAAATTCATCGGTCTCATTCATCAAAGCAAGCAAAAAATATATTTATTTAATCTTTGCTTGTCAAATTTCAAATAACAAAACTCAGGAGTTCCAAACTCAATAAAATATTCATCCGCAGATAAACATTCCGCTTTGCGTGGAGACAGATTATTTTGAGATATTTGAGAAGTAAATAAAAACAACCATCGTCTGGTTTTAGATTATTTATAATTAAGCAGGTCAGCAAAAGTTCTGCGACCTTTTGAAAATTAAGAAAACCTGGCCAACTATTGACCAAATTTAGTTTTTAGTCTTTCTTAATTTTCATTTTGCATTTTCTTAATTTTGCATTACTGCTTAACTCTAATTTGTTAGATCAAATCAAGATTTTTACATAAATGGTTTTTGGTCGAGAAGTGTGGGCATCCGGGCCGGCCAAACGCGAGAGCGTTTGAAAAATGTTCGGTTATTTTCGAGTTGATTTTTGGCGTAGTCTCTTAAATTGTCAGATATTTGGTTATTTTCAACTTGAAAGCGGGTCAAACTCGGTTAGATTGCGGTGCAATCTCTGGCAGGCAAAGATACCCGCGCTCCCAGCTGACAACTGATGGAAAGGGTAAAATGTGATAATTTATCACATCAAAATTGATAATTTATCACATTTCAAAATTGCTTTTGCAACCAAACACGAAAGTGATAAACTAACGTTGGTTTAAGAACTCGCCGCACCTTATTGCAAAAAATATGAACAAAAAAATTCGGTTTGAAAAAAATTCGGCCGAAGAAGATATTCACATTAGTCAGGTTGATACTTCGTTTCTATCGCTCAAAGATGCGGTTCAGGTCAGAAGTAAGAAAAAAGAAAACAATCCGACTGCCATCCCGCAAAAACTTTCGACTTCCGAATTTAATACGGCGATGGTTCATTTCTATCGGGGCGAAGTTCAGCGTTCAAATGTCTGGCGCAACCGTCTGGATGCCACCACCAATTGGGCGGTCATCACCGCCGGGGCGACCTTGTCATTTGTTTTTAGCTCCCCCGACAATCCGCATTTTGCGATTCCGATAAATTCATTACTGGTTTGTATTTTTCTGTTTATGGAAGCCCGCCGCTATCGTTATTACGAAGTTTGGGCATCACGGGTGCGGGTTCTGGAGACCGGATATTTTGGCCCGATGCTCTCACATCAAACTATCCCCCCGGACAAAGAATGGGCAGATCATCTTTCGGCCGATTTGCTCTCGCCGCATTTTACGATCAGCGAATGGGAAGCTATCGGCAGACGGCTGCGGAGCAATTATATGTGGATTTTTTTGCTGCTGGCCCTGTCCTGGACGCTCAAAGTTTATATTCATCCTTTCCCGGCTCCGACCCTTGAAGCCTTTGTCCAACGCGCTCAAGTCGGACTGGCTCCGGGCTGGTTAGTCATTCTGGTGGGAATGATTTTTAATCTGCTGATGTTTATTCTGGCCATCGTAACTTTGCGGCTCCGGGATGCTTCGAGTGAGGTTTTACCTCTCGAGAGCCTGGAATGGCATCCGTTAAAACAAGTTTCTGATTGGGCCGGAACCAATTTGCGCCGCCGAAATACGATTCGGCGAGCCAAAAAAGCCCGACAAAGAATCCGTTCAGTCAAAACCGATTCGGGAACTAATATTCATTCGACTTCAGGATAAAATAACACTTTCAGACTTGGAAGTTATTGTTTTATTTGGTATTTTTTCAATATAGTTCTAGTTTACACACATTCAGGAGATTACAATGCCAAATGATTTAGATGAACGCGGTAATGCGCTCGAAAACGAATATTTTCATCGTCAGGAAAAAGAACTGATTGCCAAAATGAAGGCGAAACTAGAAGCTGAGCAGGCCCGCGAAGTCGTGGCAAAATGTCCGGCTAAAGGTTGTGAATGCGATATGAAAGAAGTTGACTTTGAAAATATCAAAGTTGATATGTGCGATAAATGCGGGGGTGTTTGGCTCGATGGAGGAGAGTTGGCCCAGCTGATGGCCAAAGAAGAGAGTAATAAAGGAAGTTGGTTTAGCCGACTTTTCAATTAATTTTATGCCAAAATTTCGCCTGATTTTAGGGCTTTCCCTTCTTTTTTGCTTCACCCTTGGAGTTGCGGCTCAAGATTCGGCTAAATTTGAAGATTTCAAATTGAAGAGCCAATTAATGAGCCGTGAGATGCCGTATCGCGTCATTTTACCGGCCAAATACAATCAACCGGAGAATAAACAAAATTATCCGGTATTGTATCTTTTGCATGGTTTATTCGGGCATTTTGACAATTGGACGGATAAGGCTCAAATGGTCAAACATGCGGCGGCGCACAATTTTATTATCGTCATGCCCGAAGGCAATAATGGTTGGTACACAGACAGCGCCACCGTCCCCACTGAAAAGTATGAAAGTTACATCATCCAAGAATTGATTCCTGAAATTGAAAAGAATTTTCGAACTCATTCAGTTCGTGAAGGTCGAATGGTAGCCGGACTTTCAATGGGAGGTTACGGTTCGATCAAATTCGGCTTAAAATATCCCGACAAATTCGTAATAATCGGGAGTTTCAGCGGGGCTCTCGGGGTAGCCTCGTGGAACGAAAAAAATCTCACCGGAATCGCCAAAACTATTGCCCAGTCAATTACTCCGGTCTATGGTGAAGAAAACAGTCAAACCCGGCTCAATAACGACATTTTCAAGTTATTGAAGGACAAATCGGCTGACGAC
>JANOEF010000426.1:0-5147 GCA_031413075.1 Acidobacteriota bacterium
TTTGCCATTTGTACCGTTCACGGATTTCTACGACATCTTCTTCAATTAACGCCAGATAAAGGGTGCCCGCTTGATCAAGTTCAATAACTACGCTTGTTTCGATAAATAATTGCTCGGCAAAGTCCGAATATAGATTCAAACTTTCACGGCAAAAGTAAAAAAAATCATCAATTTTATTTGTTTCGGCATGAACCGCCAGCATCCCGCCCGCCGCATACGAAGATTCTCGGCCAACCGCCCCACGTTCTAAAACAGTGATCTTTTTTATGCCTTTTTTCCTCAGTTCGCGGGCGATGCTCAAACCGATGACGCCGCCGCCGATAATTAAAACCTCTCGGTTGTTAAAGTGATTCATCAAAATAAAATTTTGTTTAGGTCTATTGTAAATCTCCGAAACCTTACAATGACAAAATTTTATCATCATTAGGGGAAACAAAAAATTGCAGGACTGGAAACTTTTCCAATCCTGCAATTAATTCTGCCTGAGCCGAATGTCAGTTATATTTTAATGGGGGTAAGTTACAATTTTACGACAGAAATTTTAAATGGGGTTTACTCGTACGACAGAAATTCTAAACGGGGCGATAAAAGTCCCATTAGCTACCCCGTTTAATAATCGGACGCCGATCGGATCAATTGTGGCCGGCGTCGAGAGAGTTTGATTACTTTCATTATCGGGAATTATTACCCAATTATTTGGATTCGGGTGGTAAACACGGACGTAGGCTGTTCCGTTGACATTCGCGGCATTGATCCCTCCGTCAATTGGTGAATATTGAAAACGAAAACCAAGTTGGGTGTTCTTGCTGGCGACCAGACCGAAACCAACGTTGCGTCGGACATAACCCATCCCCGATTCATCGACTCCGCACCCGGCATAATTGTCCCGGTAAGTTCCGTCGGTGTTCTGCCCAACGTTAAAACCTCCTAACGGTTGGGGAGCCGCAGTACAAAACTGCGAGCTCAGAAAAGCCGCGCTGTCAGCTAAAACACTAGGAGTCACCGGGACGCTGGCAACCCGGTCGAAATTGAAAAATTTTGAGGTGTAGGGTGTACCCCCTAAATTAACATTGATAAAGCGTGAGGTGCCATTGAGGTTCATGGTGAAATCCTGGGAACAGTTTCCAACTTGAAAGATAGCCCCGGTATACAATAATCCAGGCACATCAGGCGCAATCGCATATGAATCAATTGAGACATTGACATTAACATCAGGGCCGCAACCAGGTGCCGGCTTACCTTTTTGGGCAAAAGTGGAAGCGGAAAACGCCAAACACATCAGAATACTTGAAACTAAGATTATTTTTTTCATTCTTGAATTTTCTCCTTAAATTTAGATTTAGAGCAGATAATGGCCTAAACACAACCCTTAGTAAAAACCGATTTTTTTCATGAACACTATCTTTATAGGCCAATCTGATGATAATGTCTTAAACAAAAGACAAATTTTTTCCAAATAAATTGCAAATTGAATTTTGAAATACAGTAACGTTTCTTCGATTTGCCTAAATGAGTCCATTTTTTTAGACTTGGTTTATTTATCTATCTATCTATATACGCGACGTTTTTAGCAAGAACCTATCTGTGCATTAAATTATTTCTTTGAATATTACCTAATTTTTTCTTCTATGGTTAAATTGAGGAAAAAAAATAGGTGATATTGACTGATTGAAAATAATTTTTCTGATTTTTTGAAAATAAACCTTGCCTGAATATCATTCTCAAAATATCTGTTGCCTTAAACTTAAATTTGATTATCTTATTTTTGGGTATGTGGGGTCAGCGGTCGGGTTTACTGAGTAAGGAGTCCAGTTGAAAAGGATTTTGATAAATCCTTCCACAGGCAAGGTGAAAATCTTTCTTTTCAAGTCTATGAAAAATGTTTTTTTATAACACAATGAGGTTATTCAAAAATATTATTTTGAATCCTGAATAAGGATAACATCCCTATTAGAGGTGCCGCGGACTAGGGCGAGCTGCTTACCGTCCGGTGAGAATGCGTAAATTCTAATTCCGTCTGAGGTGAAATTGGTCAGCTGCAGCGGTTCGGTTTCATCCAGCCGCTGCAGCCATAAATTCACTACATTACTGCGGTTTGATAAATACGTAATTGCGCTCGAATCGGGTGCCCATGCGACGTATGTTTTTCCTGCGGAATCGAACGATTTGATGGCTGATCCGCCTTCTACCGGACTAATTAAAATTTTCTCTCTGGAGCTATAAGCCATTAGCCTTCCATCCGGTGATATCTGGGGATTTGATGATAAATCAGCTACTACCTGCGTCGCCGTTCCACCTTCGGACGGAACTTTCCAGATCGTTTGGATGCCTGTTTCCCAGGAATTAAAGTATATCCACTTCCCGTCCGAGGAAAAGACGGGGTTCCTCTCAATGAACTTGTTAGTAATTTTGGTCTGATTTTCCCCATTTATATCCATGCGCCAAATGTTCTCAGCATCCTCCCGATTAGACATGAATGTGATAAAACGTCCGTCCGGAGAAATGGAAGGCGCTGTATCCCAGCGCAAGTCGGTTGTTAACTGCTTTTTGTCACTTCCGTCGGCCTTCATTGACCATATATCAACGTTTCCGCTTTCTTCAGACGTAAAAACAATTCTTGCATCGGGAGTCCAGCCAATGCGCCCGTAAAACCCACGGTCGGTGCTGTCAAAACCATCTACCTTACTACTACTGATCTGACTGGCATTAGCAATGTCTAAAGATATTTTACTTTTGTTATTTGAAACTGCACCTGTATTTTGAATCGGAACAACCCAAACAGAGGAAGGCGATTCCACCTGAGTTGTGACTAAAGTCTTGCCGTCGCCTGAAATACTCAAGTCAAAATAGTTGTTTGTATCACGGGTTACTTTTGTCGCTTGACCATCCGGATAAGAAATGCGCCAAATCTGCTTTAGACTCGATGTTTCTTCGGCGGCTACCGCTAAGATGCCGCTCATATCCGGCAGCCACGTTACCCCCCTGATAGTCTGCCATTTTTGTGCAGTTATCGGCTTTTCTTCACCCGTGTCTACATTTACCTGATATATGTGCGGAAAGCTTTCATTCCCGTTTTGCCCGACGCAAATGATTGACCTTCCATCCGACGACCATGAAGGCTTATTAGCTGCCCAGTAATAATTAGGCGCCTGTCTGGTTATAACTTCCCGCGCTTCAGTTCCGTCCGAATTTGCAACTATAAGGGAAGTCTTACCTTCAGTATAATTATTATCCATGTAAGCGATTCGCTGTCCGTCCGGAGAAAATGTGATGGAATAGGCTCTTTTGAGAGGGATCTTGGTCGGATTGCCTCCTAAAACAGGGACCTTATACAATGCCAGAGGCTGGCTATTCAACTGTCCGCTATAATAAATGTGCTTGCTGTCGGGATTGAAAGCTACTGCGGAAAAGTTGCCCTCTGTAGGAGGGATAATTTGTATTTCGCTGGTGGTGCCGACTACTTTATTCCAGAGGCTGACCTTACCATCTTTCTCCCTTCTCCAATAAACAACATATTTTCCATCGAGCGAGATGGTTGGTGCGTAGGCATTACCAAGATTTGTGATTTTTGTTACCGAGATATTTTGATAAAAGCCGGATCTTGTTTTTACGGAAGACCTCCAATAAAAGACTCCAAGCATAATGCCTGCAAGAGTAATACCTATAATGATTAAAGCCGGAAAATTTTTATTACGTTTAATAATTTGGGGGAAATGGCTTGAACCTGATGACGGATGATCTGCAGAACCGTAATTTGTTTGAGTTACAAGGGTATCATCCGTCGGTTGAACTCTATTTCCATTATTAAGAGGAATTAGCCGGGTGTTAAATTCGATTTGAGCCGGAGCGGTCTTTTGGAATTTAAATTCTATTTCCTTCTTAATGGTTTTAAGATCATTTAGTAATTCCTGAATGTTTTGGTATCGCTCTTCTTTATCTTTACGTAAGATCTTATTGATTATGTGATGTAACTCGGCTGGTATTTTATCAGAGAATTGAGATATTGGGGTGGGGTCATCTTTTAGCAATGCTGCTAATATGTCGCTGGTCGTCTTTCCTTCAAAAGGGCTATGATTGGTGATCATTTCATAAAGCACTATCCCGAAACTGAAGATGTCGCTTCTCGCATCCACCTCAAGCCCACGTGCCTGTTCGGGAGACATATACTTAACAGTTCCCATCAGCACCCCCGGCGTCGTTTCAACTTTATTCATAGTAGATGCCTCAGTATTTATAACAGAGTTATGGTGTTCGGTGAGTTTAGCTAATCCGAAGTCCAAAATTTTTACATAGCCGTCAACGCGGATCATAATATTTTCCGGTTTTATATCACGGTGAATAATGCCCGCCCGGTGAGCTCCGGAAAGAGCGGATGCGGTTTGGACGGCGATGTCCAACGCTTCTTCAATCGTTAATTCTTCTTTTTGAAGCTTTTCGCGTAAGGTATCGCCTTCGATATACTCGGTGGCGATATAACGTATATTGTCGATCTCACCGATCTCATGAATTGTTAAAATGTTCGGATGATTGAGAGATGAAGCCGTCCGGGCTTCCTGTTCAAAGCGGCGAAGTCTATCAGGATCCGAAACGACACTTTGAGGCAATATTTTGATGGCGATCTTTCTGTTTAATCGTTTATCCCGGGCGAGAAAAATCTCTCCCATTCCGCCGCTGCTCAAAAAGCCCTGAATTATATAATTTCCAAAACGCTGTCCCGATTCAAACGTATGCCCGGGGTTATCGAGAATTTGCAATCCCAATTCAAAATCAGGTTTAGCGAGGAAATCGCCGGATTGATCGTGGGAAGAAATGAGTGATTCAACTTCGGCACGCAACTCTTTATCGCCTGCGCAATTCAGGTCAAGAAATTCGCTTCGTTCGTTTTCAGACAGTTCGAGAGCAGCGTGATAAATGTCCTCGATCTTGCGCCACTGTTCTTGATTCATTTTAGGAGCCTCCATATTTATACGCGACAAATGATTTCAAAAACTATCATAAACTCCTGACTATAAAAAGATAATTTACTCTGATATATAACCCATAACTGCGGTATGCGCTCCAAATATTTCGTCATTTTCAATGACTTAATTGAGCTGACTCAAACGATTTCAATACTTATTTTGGAAGGATGTCTAATGACCTTATTG
>JANOEF010000427.1:0-6882 GCA_031413075.1 Acidobacteriota bacterium
GGTCTTACTTGAAAAATAGAAAGCAAAAAGTCCGGCGGATAAACCAATAATTAGCGAAATGGCAGTCGTTGCGGTACGGATAATATGCTGTTTGATTTTTGCCCAGCCGACCGGACAATCTTGGGTGATAACCGTTCCGTCTCGGCGCCGGTAAAGTCTGACACACATCCGGCCTTCGGTTTTAAACAGAAGATTTTCTGCCTCACGCTCAGTCATTTCCGAAAGGTTATAAACATTTAATTTGCAATGCAAACAGTATCGCTGGCGTTTATCGCCAAGCATTTCGTCCCAGTCAGCCGGACAAGGGCTGGCGATTTTGATGTGATTAAGCGGACTTGATTTCATAGTTTTGCCTCTGCTTAATTTAGACACCTCTCAAGTAAATTTGTTCCGGGAAAATTTTAAAAGCGATTGCGACACAGATTTTTACGGAAAACGTTTTGAGTGCGGCGTTCAGGCGGCTGCTGTTTGGCAAAGTACCTGCTGAATCCGAGGACTCAATTCATAATCAAATGAAAAAATAGAATATTTAGAATGGCGAGACAAAATCTTTTAGAAAAGGCAGATTGGCATCTTTTTCGGAAAGGATCGGTTGGCCTACTTGCCAATCAATTCCGATTTCCGGGTCATTCCAACGAATTCCCCGATCATGTTCGCGTGAGTATGGATTATCCACTTTATATTGAACGATGACGTTTTCGCTGGTGGTTGCAAAACCGTGGGCAAATCCGCGGGGAATATAAATCGCCTTCTGATTCTCGGCCGATAGATGAACGGCATCCCATTTTCCAAAAGTGGCGGAATCTTTTCTTAAATCAACAAAAAAATCGAGGATTTGTCCCTGCAGAACGCGGAGAAGTTTGGCTTGAGCCATTGGCGGAACTTGAAAATGCAGACCGCGCACGATGCCGCATTCGACTGAAAGCGATTCATTATCCTGTACCCAATCGGCTTCGATATCATTTTCAGCAAAAATTCGCCGGCTAAAAGTTTCTACAAAATAGCCGCGTGAATCTCCGATTCGGTTTAAGACAATTTCAAATGTTCCGGCAAGTTTGAGTGGTGTGATTTTCAAGCGAAGTTTTCCTTTATTTCAAAGTTTGAGGACTTATGCTTCGATTGAATCGAAGTCAGTCCTCGTATTAAAATTCTAGTCTGAGGTTTGAATCGAGTCAACCGCTGATTATTCGGGCTATTTGGCTGACGAAGCATCCATCGTCATCAATTTAGCGAAAATTTCGATTCCGTCCCACAAATTTTGCAGGCGGATATTTTCGTTTTCGGCGTGTTGATTATTGTCATAATTGGCAATCGGAACGGTAATGGTCGGGACATTCAAACTTTCGGTCAGAATCGAAAGCGGAAGGCTTCCGCCCAGAGTCGGTAACGCGATGACCTTTTCGGTTGAAACAGATTGAACGGCATTGATGACCCGAACCGAAATCGGTAAATCCATTTTAGTCCGCTGCGCATTGTAGCCGACATCTTTGTGAATAAATTTTGCGATCAGCGGATATTGCAAACGCTCGGTCGGGGTGGGCTCGCGGTCAGTCAGATAAAAACCTTGCGATTTGAGATGCGCCTTGAGTTTTTCGACCTGCCGCTGAACCTCGTTTCCTTTGACGAGGCGAATATCCATCACGGTATTGGCCGAGGAGGGAATGACATTTCGGGCCAGGGCTCCGACATCGCCACTGCTGAGGCCGGCAATGTTGAGCGATGGAAAATTCAGCGATTCGAGATAACTTTCGCCAACGCCATCCGTTTGCGCGAGTCCAAGTTGTTTTTTTAACTCTTTATCATACTGCGGAGCGTCTTTGATCGCCTGTTTTTCGAGTGCGCCCAACGGCTCAACATCGTCATTCCAGCCTTTAATCGTCACCCGGCCCTGATCGTCTTTCATCGAGGACAAAAGTTTGGCCAGAGTCAGCGCCGGATTTGGCGACCAATTGCCGTAATGCCCGCTATGCAATGCCCGATTTGCCCCGTAAACCGTAATGTCAACTGAGGTTACGCCGCGCACTCCAAAAACGATTTGTTTCCGGCCCGATTGATGTACGGGCCCGTCACAGATAATCCAGGCGTCGGATTTGAGCAACTCTTTATTCCGCAAAATGATGTCTTTGAGGTTCATCGAACCGGCTTCTTCTTCACCTTCAAAAAAGAATTTCACATTCACCGAGGGGGCGGTTTTTGTCGCCCGCAGAGCCTCAAACGCTTTGAGAATGGCAAAAACTCCGCCTTTGTCATCCGAAGCTGAGCGGGCATACACCCGCCATTCGGGATCGATCGGCTCATTTGATTTGGGAAAGGGAATTGTTTGTCCGCCGCGCTCGAGAGCAGCCGAACGCAAAACCGGAACCCACGGCTCGCTTCCGGTCCAATCTTTGGGGTTGGTTGGCTGACCGTCGTAATGCGCGTAGAAAACGATGGTTTGCGCGGCATTTGGCACAAGCCATTCGCCATAAACTGCCGGCGGTGCATTTTCGTTGGAAGCCTTGAGGAGTCTCGGTTTAAGCCCCATCGGCTCCATTATTTTTACCAGATAATCAGCATTTTTTAGAATATTCGCCCGGTCAGAAGCGACATTCGGCAGCGAAAGCAGACGGACAAATTCCTGCAGCAATTGCCACTCATTTTTTTGGCGATATTCGCGCACCGAATCAATCGCAAAAGTTTGCCCGGAGATCAATAAAAGCAGCGCGAAAACTAAGTAATGTCGTTTCATATTGTAAATTGCAGCGGTAATTTGATTATCGGTTGCGAGTTGAGAAGAACTCCCGCTTCTCCCGCCTTTAGAAAATAAAGAAGCCGCGAAGGCTAAACCCTCAGAAAAGTCGTCGCTGACCCTCAACAACTTCAGTAATGATCAATTCCAGTTGATTTTCATCGGCCGATTCACATTCCTTCAACACTTCGCGTTTTTGCGGATCTGTCAGCTCACGCCAGGTTTTGGTCAATTCGCGCGATTGATGAATGAGATAAATTGTTCGGTTAGATGTCATAGAACAAAAAGAATTATAGGCAAATACCGTCAACCTTGCCAATCACCACTACGCAAAAAAAAATGGTTTTTGAAAATGTTTGGCAAAGTATTGAGTCAAAGTTGTGAGTCCCAAAGTTGTGAGTCCCGCCTTCAGGCGGTCACCGCCAGCGAAGCGCCGCGGAAAAGCCGTCTCAAGACGGGACTCAATACTTCAATGTTGATTTTAGGAGGAGGGGACTTTATTTGACGATGCCGTGAATCTTCAAGTTAACGAGTTTTTCAACGTCCAGCGGCTCGTTCCATTTGGCTTTGACCCGGCGAACATACTCGCCGTCAACTTTAAAAATGCGGAGTTTAACCAATTCTTCGATTGAAAGATCGGTTAAACCTTCGGCTTTCATTTGTTTGATAAATTCGGGCGTCACTTTGAAAATTTGCAATTTGGTGGCTTGCTCAACCGTTAAATTACTCAAGCCTGCCGCCTTCATATCCCGCACAAATTCGGGGGTCACTTTGAAAATACGGAGCTTGGTGGCTTCTTCGACGGTTAAATTGCTGAATCCCATTGTTTTCATCTCACGCAAAAATTCCGGCGTGATTTTGAAAATGCGAAGTTTGACCAATTCTTCGAGCGAATCTTTGGCAAAACCCATGGAAGTCACTTCTTTGACAAATTTGGCATCAATCTTAAAAATTCGCGCCTTGACCAAATCTTCCATAGCGAGATTTGGAAATCCGGTGGCTGCCATTTCTTTCATAAAAGCCGAGTCAATCTTGAAAATACTGGCTTTAAAAAGGTCTTCGGTGTCCAGATTTTTGAAGCCGGCCGAGCGAACATCATCAACAAAAGCCACGGTTAGATTCAAAGTGGTGGCGGAGAAAAGTTTTTCATCGCTGAAAGTAAAACCTCGGCTTTGCATCGCATTGGCAAAAGTCGGGTTTGCCGTAAAGCGAAAGGTGCCGGAGCCTTTTCCGTCGTTAAATTTGCCTTCGCATTCAATTGTTCCGGCTTCACGCACGAGGCGGAAATTGACCGAAACATTTGAACCGGTGACCTGTTCTTTGGTCAAACCTTGAATGTCGCTGAATTCATAACTTGAACCGTGATTCCAATTACCGTTGGTTTTTTGATAACGAAAATTCAGTTGAACTTTGTCTTTGTCAAGATCTTTGTCGTCATCTTTGTCATCGTCATCATCTTTATCTTTGTCTCTATTTTTGCGATCTCCATTCCAATTCCAATCATTGGCTTTCCAGGTGCCGGTCATGGTTTGGGCGGAACTTGACGGGGGCAGACAGACGACAAAAGAAAGTAAGAGCAGGGTAAAAATTGCCAGTTTGATGATTTTCATATTTTTCATATTTTTCATATATTAAACTCCGAAGGGTTGGATTTGATTTACATTATGAGAACACCGCTCGTCGAGATTTTATGACAGAAAAATATGGGCTCTTTGAGAGTTTTGGGTTAAATCAATCGGAAAGCCGAAAAAATGGCTGGTTTTGCTTTAATTTCCCCGAATGACGCAGGAATCTGTTTCTCCTCTGAACTGACGCGATTTTAGCCGGTTTTCGGAAAAAATAACTTGAGGCGATTCCAATTAATATTTAATTTAACCTTATATTTTGAGTTTTAAAACAGCTTTTGCGTAAAGTTGGGAATAAAACCAACGATAAATACCGTTATTCTCAGGGATAGGTAAAAATAAGTTATAACGAATTAGCTTTGTTACCAAAGGTGACGAAGACAAGAAATGTCCAAATATGCCAATCTGTAATCTAATAATTTATTGACATTTGGAACTACTGATACTTGTAAATAGCAGGTCGTTTTCTATTTTGCTATGATATTAGTCAAGATTAACGACCCCAAAAAATTAATTTCGAGGAAAAAAATATGAAATACACAATCTTTTTGTTTCTGGCAGCGTTTGTTTTTGTCGGCGGTTTTGCACCCGTCAATGCCCAGGAGGCAATGAAAAAAGACGACAAGATGGAAAAGCCGAAGGATTCGGTTAAGTTTCCGGCACTTCAAAAAAGTCCGACGGATATCACCTATTTGCGTGATGGAAGAAACGGTCCGGTTCACGCCAAGGTAGTTTACAGCCGTCCATTTAAAAATAACCGGGTAGTTTTCGGTGAACTTGTTCCCTTTGATAAGGTCTGGAGAACAGGTGCTGACGAGGCTACCGAGATCACGCTTTATAAAGACGTCATGTTTGGTGATAAAGCTGTCAAAGCAGGAACCTACTCTCTGTTTACCATTCCCGGCAAGGATTCCTGGGAGATCATCCTCAACAGCGGTTTACATCAATGGGGCGCATTCACTTACGATGCAAAATTGGATGTTGCGAGAATTACCGTCAAGCCCGAAATGATGGGCGAAGCTCTCGAAAACTTTGGAATTACCTTCAGTGGCGGCAACCTTGTGATGGGTTGGGATAAAACAATGGTCGCAGTTCCGATCAAAGTTCAGTAAATCAGGCAGAAAATATCAAGGAGTGGAAGCCTAAACCGATTGGTTGGATTTCCACTCTGACAAATCTCAATCCCCCAACCACGACTTTTCGCCAAACATCTTCGCCCCGCCGACTGCAATGCGATCGGCTCGTATCATTCTTAAATGTTAAGTTTAAAAAATAATTGACATAATCTGGAACATTTCATACTATCGTCAAATAGGATTCCTATTAAGATAAGACTCCGTGCCCGATGCCGGGTTGCCGGGACTAAAAACACATGTTTTATCCAAAAAACACCCTAATATTTGCCTGATATCTGTGAGTAAACCTTTGTCGGTGTTTATGTGTGGCTATTTTTGTGTTTTCAATTTCAACTCGCGGCTGAATTTAATGGGTTAGAAAAAAAAATTGCCTTTAAAAGCTCTCTATGAAGATACAATTTACGCGGTTTGTCTGGTTGATAGCGATATCTTTGTTAGCGGTCTTGCCGGTTTTTTCGCAGAAAGTAGCCAAAACGGTTTCTGCTCAAAATAAATCCGAGATCGAAAAAATCGTTCGCGAATATATTCTGAAAAATCCTTCCATCATTCGTGAGGCGATCGAACTTTTACAAGCGCAGGAAGTGCAAAAGAAACTGTCCCTGGCAGCGGAGAATCTAAAAAAATTAAGTTCTGATATTTATTTAGACAAAGACTCTCCCATCGCCGGAAATCCGAAAGGCGATGTGACGGTTGTGGCTTTCTTTGATTACAACTGCGGCTACTGCAAAATGTCGCTTCCAACCTTGAAAACTCTGATTGCACAAGATTCAGCCGTTAAAATTATCTACAAAGAATTGCCTATTTTGGGAGATGATTCATTTCTTGCCGCTCAAGCGGCTCTCGCAGCTAAACGGCAGGGAAAATATGAGCAGTTCCATCAAGCTTTGATTGATTCGAAACAGGTGAATGAAGAAACCATCAAAGCCGTTGCCAAACAGCTTGAACTAAATTATGAAACTCTTGCCAAAGATATGGCTGACCCGAAACTTCAAGAGGAATTGACCAGAAATTTGGAGTTGGCAATGGCACTTGATATTAACGGCACTCCGGCATATATCATCGGCGACCAAATTATTCCGGGTGCGATAAATATTGAAGGACTGATCAGTCGAGTTTCATTGCAACGGACCAAGCTCCAAAAACCTAATCCTTTTACCGACATTTCCCACCGCTTTTTTCAAAAAAAGTATTTATTGAAAAAAGCCAAAAAAGACACTTTTTTGAGCAGTTTTTACATTTGGGGGAGTGAAAAAGCAATCTTGACTCAAGAATCTTAGCTTAAAGTAGTAAAAAATTATCGATCGAGTCGTCGGCTTTGACGATCCGATCGAGCCCGTCGCGGTGCGCTCCCGAGTCGGGGAACACGAGCACGAACGCCGCGAGGTCGAGCTTG
>JANOEF010000428.1:0-3677 GCA_031413075.1 Acidobacteriota bacterium
AACGAGTATTTTAAGAAGGTTAAATAATTAATGGAAACAAGGCGAGCAAGGCGAAACGCAAGACATCGGCATTTATCAAAATATATTTTCGATTAAACCGGTCAGCAACTACTCCCGCCGGTTGCGAGAAAATCAGAAACGCCAAAATTCGCAAGAAAAGCGCGTTTCAGATAACCGCAGTTGCCGATTCTCCGCCTGTTAGCTGATAAGCAAAAAGGGCAAGTCCAACCGTTGTCACGCCGCTCCCCAAAAGCGAAACGATTTGCGCCGAAAAAAGTAAGAGGTAATTTCGATTGCGCCAGAGATTTTTTTCCGTTTTCAAAATTTAATCTCCAACGGGCGACAACGCACGTTCAGCCGGATAGTCACGAACTGCTGCTTTTTCCCGTCACCTGTCCATATTTCAGATATAAGGCGGGAATGACGATCATATTCAAAAAGGTCGAAGTGACGATACCGCCCAAAATAACCACCGCCATTGGCTGCTGAATTTCCTTGCCCGGTTCGCCGACTCCGATGGCGAGCGGAATCAGCCCGACTCCGGTAACCAGCGCGGTCATTAAAATCGGCGAAAGACGTTCCATCGAGCCTTGGACGATTGCATCACGAAATCCAACCCCTTCTTCTTCCATCAAATGCTGATAATGTGAGATGAGCATAATCCCGTTTCGCGTGGCGATGCCGAAAAGCGTGATAAATCCGACTAAAGATGCAATCGAAAGTGTGCCGCCCGAAAGAAAAACCATCACTACACCGCCGATTAAAGCCAGTGGCAGATTTGCCATGACCAGCACGGCGGCACGAGCCGATTTTAAGGCAATGAAAAGAAGTAAAAAGATTCCGCCGATGGCGACAATAGAAAGCAGCGAAATCAAACGCGAGGCTTTTTCCTGTGCTTCAAATTGTCCGCCGTATTGGATGAAATAACCTTGCGGCAGTTGAACATTAGTGCCGATTGCGGTGCGGACATCATTGATGACGCTGCCCAAATCTCTATCAGCGACATTTGCCTGAATAATGATGCGGCGTTGGACGTTTTCGCGGTTGATAGTATTTGGTCCCTGGTCAACCCGAACTTCGGCGATTTGAGCGATGGGAACTTTTGTTCCGGTCGGGGTGTCAATCAAAGTTCGCCCAATTGATTCGACAGATTCCCGCGCCGAATCCTGAAATCTGACCATCACATCGTAAGTTTTCTGGTCTTCGAGAACCTGCGAAGCAACGTGACCATTGAAAGCCGTGTCAACCGTTTCCGCCAGATCTTCGGCACGAATTCCGACAACGGCTGCTTCCTGCCGCTTCATATTGATCTGCACCTGCGGAACACCGACCTGCGGTTCAACGATCAGATCAACAATACCGTCAACTTTTGCCATCTGGTCACGGATTTCACTGGCTTTATTGCGAAGTGTTCCGAGATCGGAACCGAAAAGTTTGATGGCGATCTGCGCCCGGGTGCCTGATAGGAGATGGTCAATCCGGTGTGAAATCGGTTGCCCGACCTCCGCTTCAACGCCCGGAATTTGTGCCAAACGCTGGCGGACATCTTCCATAAATACAGTGTGTGTGCGGTTTCCCTCTTTGGTGACAACTTCGATTTCACTGGTGTTGACACCTGCCGCGTGTTCGTCGAGTTCGGCGCGTCCCGTCCGGCGCGTGGTCGAAACAACTTCGGGAACATCGTGGAGAATCCGTTCAATGACATTGCCGATGCGGTTTGATTCTTCCAAAGAAGTTCCGGGCGGCATATTAGCATTGATGTTGAGAGTTCCTTCGTTAAACGGCGGAAGAAATTCGCGCCCCATAAAGGCAAACATCATGACGGCAATTAGAAGCATGACGGCGGACGCGGCGATGATTTTTACCGGATTGCGAAGCGTCCAATCCAAGGTTGGCGAATACCGCCGTTTGAGCCAGGCGACAAATCTCGAATCCTTTTCGTCGTGGATCAGCTTCGAGTTTCCCAAAAAGAAATAGCAAAGCACGGGTGTCACGGTCAGCGCGACAATCAAAGAAGCGGTAATCGAGATGATATAGGCAAAAGCGAGCGGGGCGAACATTCGTCCTTCAAAACCGCCAAGCGAAAAAAGCGGTAGAAAAACTACGATGATAATCAAAGTAGCAAAAAGGATCGAGTTCCTGATCTCGGACGAGGCTTTGAAAATTACGTCAATGATCGGTGCGGGCGTTGGCAATTGGGCATTTTGTTTAAGCCGCCGGAAGACATTTTCCACGTCAATGATCGCGTCGTCCACGAGTGCGCCGATGGCGATTGCTAAGCCTCCGAGCGTCATCGTGTTGATGGAAATGCCGAAATAATTCATCGCCAGAATTGCCACGATAAGCGAGAGCGGGATTGCCGAGAGCGAGATAAAAGTCGTCCGGAAATTCCATAAGAACACAAACAAAACGATTGTGACCATAATTCCGCCTTCGAAGATCGAGGCTTGCACGTTGCCAACAGCGCGGTTGATAAAATCGGCTTGCTGAAAGGCTTTCGTGTCAATCGTGACATCCGGCGGCAGAGTCGCTTTTAAATCGGCAAGCGTTTTTTCGATGGCTTCGGTAACTTCCAGCGTGTTGGCGTTCGGCTGTTTCTGAATCGTGGCGATAACGGCGGATTTCATATTAAAACTGCCGTCGCCGCGTTTTAAGGCAGGCGCGATCTTCACATCTGCCACATTTTTGATCAAAATCGGCACACCGTCGCGCACCGTAATGACAGAGTTGGCAATGTCGTCGGGGGAATAAACCCGCGCCCGACCGCGAATCAGATATTCTTCGTTTTTCTTTTCCAGAAATCCGCCGGCCGCATTCGCGTTTGCCGCGCCGACCGCTTCGGCGACTTGCTCCAAAGTTATTTTACTGTCGGCAAGACGCGTGGGGTCAACCAGAACCTGAAACTGCTTGGTTTCGCCGCCGATAATCATGACCTGAGAAACGCCCGTTACGCCCAAGAGACGCGGGCGCACCACCCAATCGGCGGTCGAACGCAGATCCATTGCCGAGGTTTCCTTGGCGGTCATCGAGATCAGCATAATTTCGCCCATCGTTGAAGAGATCGGACCCAAAGTCGGCGGCGTAACTCCGGCGGGCATTTTGACTTGCTGTAATTTTTCGTTGACTAATTGACGGGCGCGGTAGATGTCGGTGTCGAGATTGAATTCGACAAAAACGATGGAAATTCCGATTGCCGAATTGGAGCGGACACGGAAAACTCCCGCCGTGCCGTTCATTGCCGATTCAATCGGAAGCGTCACCAGAGATTCGACTTCTTCAGGAGCGAGTCCGTGCGATTCGGTCAAAATCGTGACGGTTGGCGCGGTCAGATCGGGAAAAACGTCAACCGGTGTCCGCATCGCCACGTATCCGCCGTAAATAAGCAGGGCAATGGCGGCAATGATGACCAGCAAACGGTGTTTTAGAGCAAATAAAATGACTTTATTAAGCATTTGTTTTTATCAATTCAGAAATTATGTTTCGTGGCTGTGAACGCCCGCGTCAGCCGGACGAAGCTCCTGCAAGCGAATCTGATACGCGCCCTGGGTGACGACCCGCTCGCCATTTTTTAAACCTGTCAAAACCGCGACCTGATCGCCGTATTCATCGCCCAAAGTTACCTCTCGCCGCTCGAATTCTTCACCTGAGAGCAGGACATAAATCAGTTTTTTGCCTTC
>JANOEF010000429.1:0-8669 GCA_031413075.1 Acidobacteriota bacterium
GCCATAGAATCTTATTATTCGATGATCCTGACCGCCTTGCTGACCGGCATTGTCTTCGCCCGTTTTGCCCGTCCGACGGCCCGCATTTTGTTCAGCGAGGCCGCCATTATTGCGCCCTACAATGACCAGAATGCATTTATGTTGCGGCTCGTAAATTCGCGAAATAATCAACTGATCGAGGTCGAAGCAAAAATAATGTTTTCTCGTCTGATGGACGAAAACGGAAAGAAAAATCGTCGTTTTGAAATGCTCGAACTTGAACGGGAGCGGGTTAGTTTTCTGCCTCTGGCGTGGACGATCGTTCATCCGATTGATGAAAAAAGTCCGGTTTTTGGATTGAGTGAGCAAGACCTAAGAGATTCTGAAGCCGAATTTGCTGTTTTACTATCGGCCATGGACGAAACTTACGCTCAAATCGTTCATACCCGAACCTCATACAAACCGCACGAAATCCGGCACGGCTATAAATTTGTTAATCTTTACAACGAGGTCGAAAGCGGCGAAAAAATCTCAATTGATGTCAGAAAACTATCTAAAATTGAAAAAGCGTAAAAAACTATGAGAAATCTTAAATTACTGATTTTATTACTTTTATTATCATTACCGATTTATGCCGCCAAACCAAAAAACGGCGAGGAAGTGATTGCCCAAATGCAAAAGAAATATGCCAAAAAATGGTATCAAACGGTGACATTTGTGCAAAAAACTACAAATTTCAAACCCGATGGGACGAGTCAGGTTTCGACCTGGTATGAAGCAATGAGCATTCCCGGTAAATTGCGAATTGACATTGCCCCGCTCGAAAAAGGCGGTGGAATGTTGTTTTTGGATGGGACGCTCCACTCATTCCGTGACGGAAAACTGGCCCGGAGTCAACCGTTGGTGCATTCTTTGTTGGTGCTTGGGTTTGACGTTTATGGTCAGCCGGCCGAAAAAACCGTCAGCCAACTCAAAGAATTAGGAATTGATCTATCGGTTTTGCACGAAGAAATGTGGCAAGGCAAAGCCGCCTATGTGGTTGGGGCCAAACAGGGCGATTTGCGGTCCGCGCAGTTTTGGATCGATAAGAAAAATCTGTATTTCGTGCGTCTGATTCAACCCGCCGGAAAAGATAAAACCAGTCTTCAAGAGACGCAGTTCAACCAATATCAAAAGGTCAAAGGCGGCGGCTGGATTTCACCCGAGGTAGTTTTTATGGCCGATGGCAAGATGACGATGCTCGAAGAATACAGCGATATTCAAACTAACCTTAAACTGGACACGAAATTATTCGAGACGGATAGTTGGATGACGGCCGACCGCACTTACTTTCAAATAAAAAAATGAATCGTCCAAAAATGTTGACTCAAGTCACCGAACGTCAAACCGAGTGGGACATCGTCATCATCGGCGGCGGAGCGACCGGCGTTGGATGCGCCGTGGACGCCGCCTCGCGCGGTTATCAGGTCCTGCTTTTAGAGCAAAGCGATTTTGGCAAGGGGACCTCTTCGCGTTCAACCAAACTGGTTCACGGCGGTGTCCGCTATCTCGAGCAAGGCAATATTTCGCTCGTCATGGAAGCCCTCAAAGAGCGCGGAAGGTTGCGCCGAAATGCATCGCACCTGGTTGAAAAACTTGCTTTTATTGTCCCTAATTACGAATGGTGGGAAATGCCTTTTTACGGCATCGGACTGAAAATTTACAATCTGCTTTCGGGCAAAGACGGTTTCGGAAAATCGCAAATTTTGTCGAAAGCCGAAACTCTTAAACGGCTTCCGACCATCAGAAAAGAAGGCTTGCGCGGCGGTGTTATCTATTACGATGGACAATTTGACGACACCCGTTTGCTAATAAATCTGGTACAAACCGCTCATCTGCAGGGCGCGACGCTCTTAAATTACGCCAGAGTTTTTCAATTGACCAAAGACGCCGATGGATTGATTGATGGCTTAAACTTTTCTGACGAAGAAACCGGGCAGCTCCATCAGATCAAGGCCAAAGCTGTCATTAATGCGACCGGCGCCTTTTGCGACGCGGTTCGTCAGTTTTCCGATAGCCGATCCAAACCTCTCATCTCGCCAAGTCAGGGAATTCATCTGACGCTTGACCGTTCATTTTTGCCGAGCGAAACCGCGATCATGATTCCGCATACTTCTGATGGTCGGGTCTTGTTTGCGATTCCCTGGTCTGGTTTTACGGTAGTCGGCACGACCGACACCCCGATCAACAAAGTAGAACTGGAGCCAAAAGCATTGGACGAAGAAATTGATTTTATCCTGACGACCGCCGCCGAATATTTGCATAAACCGCCGACCCGGAACGATATTTTGAGCGTTTTTGTCGGAGTGCGCCCATTGGTCAAATCCGGAGGCGCTAAAAACACTGCCCGTCTTTCGCGTGGCCATACGGTTGAGATTGATAAATCGGGACTCGTCACCATCACGGGCGGAAAATGGACAACCTATCGACAGATGGCGGAAGATTGCATCAATCAAACGGCCAATCTCGCCGGATTACCCGAAAAAATTTGCGTCACCCATAATTTGAAAATTTATCAATCGCCAAAAAACGAAGGCAAAAAACTCCACCCTGATTTTGCTTACACGGTTGGAGATGTTATCTGCGCGGTGCGCGAAGAAATGGCTGAAACGGTCGAGGATGTGCTGGCCCGCCGAACCCGGATTCTGTTTTTGAATGCCAGAGCGGCCATCGACTTAGCCCCCCAAGTAGCGGATATTATGGCCGCCGAACTCGGGAAAAATAAAACCTGGAAAACCGAGCAAGTGAAAGCATTTAACCAGATCGCCAGAAATTATTTGGCGAGTTGAGTTCAGATTATTCATCGTTTTTGTCAATCCTACTGTTTTTCAAAATGTTGGTAATCCTTCAATTGTTTCCAATCTCCGCCCCAGCTCCAGCCCCTTTGTTTAAAAACTTTTACGATTACGCTATCCGCGGTTATTGTTCCGAAAACGGCCGCGTCATATTTGGCGGCATGTGGTTTGAACTCTCCATTTTTAACCAACGGGTTAAAAAGCGGGTTAATGTCAAGAGCCCGTCCGAGGGCGTGATTGGATAATTTATTACTTCCTTGGATAACCCGGTAATTAAAGGACGATGTATTATTATCTTCCATTGATTTGTCGTCTGAAAAGTCATAATGCGAGACGGGAATCACCTTCGCAATCGGAAATTTAGCCTCTTTGATCTCCCCGAAAATTTCATTTATATCTTCTTTGAGCGATTGGTGAATAACCAGCTGTCCACGGTGCAGTTTTTCATCAAGCGCGTAATACTCCACTTCGACCAAAACGAGTTCTTTTCGTATGTAGTCCGGAACCGCCTGATTTCCGATGGCTTCGGTCAAAGACATTTTACTGTCTATCAATATTTCGTTTGTTTGATTGGAATCAGCCGGAGAGGCACTCGGAGTTGTCCCGGAAACTGTTTTTTCAACCGCAGGCCTATTCGTTTGAGTTCGAGTTTTGTCCTGAAGCGAATCGCAACTCTGCAGAAAGAAACCAACGAGGCACAAAATTAATCCGAACTTATTCATAATTTTCTATTGCTTCAACAGGGCTTTCGGTTTGTCCGTAGATTGAAACGGGATTGCAGGATGCGGCATTATTTTTGAACTGCCCGTTGCATCGCCGCTTTCGATTCCATTGCAAATTGCTGCTGCAAATAGCGACCCAACGGATAACCGAGTGTCGCCAGAAAATGATTCGGTTGCGAAAAAGCATATAAGTCATACCAGACACTTTCGTCCGCCTGGTGATATTCAACCAAAAAGCGTTCTTCGCCTCGTTCGGCGTGTTCCGGCAACGTGCCGTAAGCAAACCCGAACTTTTCGATAGCATCGTTCTTTTCTTCCAAAACGTAAACAATCTGTGAGGCGTTCAAAGACCAAAAACCGAAGTGTTTGATCAGAACCGCAATATTTTTACCAACTTCAAGCGGCGTCGTGTCAAAATATAACGTCGTCCACGTCAGATCAAACATCTTCCAATTTCGAACAGCTTCAACGGCTCGGTCAAAGGTTTCGCGCCCGCGTCCAAGTTGAATGCGGTTATGGTCAAGCGTGTAATCGCTCGGCGCGGCGCCGTTTCGCGTGGCGCCAACTTCGTCGTAAGAAAACGGTCTGTCCTCTTGCGCTGCAAGGAAAAGCCGGATGCTTTCGTCAGTTGGTTTAGTAAACAGAAACATCAATTAAATCGGCGAAGATTGACAACCCGCCACATTCAGTAATTTTGGCGGGAAGATACTTCTCTGTGCTTGACTGCTTCTTTCATAGCTGAATTGTTATGCCCCGCCGATGATTTCATTCAACCCTTCGATAATTGTTTCCAACTCTTCGTCAGATGCGATGCCGATTTTCTTGCCAAGCCGCTGGATCGACAGCGTCCGAATCTGACTGATTTTCACCCACGACTTTTTCGGCAAACTTGAGTCTGAAAGTTCAAATGTCAACGGAAAACCTGCGCTTGGTTGCTGACTTGTCAGAACAACGGCGATGACTGTCCCCGAACGGTCATTAAAGATGTTCTCGCTCAAAACTAAAACGGGACGCGAACCCGATTGCTCGTGTCCAAGCGTCGGGTCAAGTTGCGCCCAAATAATGTCGCCTCTTAGTATTCGAGCCATTCTTCCGCCTCGCTCGCTAATCCCAAATCGGCTAAAGACTGTTCTTCGGTTTTGTTTAGCTTGGCACACTCACGCGCAAGGCGGTTGCTGTCAAGCCGCGAAACTTTTTCTGCAACAGCAGTCTGAACGGCTTGGCTGCGACTTGAGAAAACACGCTCTTTTACGAGACGGTCAACCTTCTTCAGAAGATTTGATTCGATGGAAATTGTAACTTTTGCAACACTCATAACGACAGTAATACTATTAGTCATACCAAAAGTCAATTTCGATTTCAAATGAAAGGGGCATAACGGCTGAGATGACGTGGGGCGAAACCTTTGCAGTTAACAGTTATCAGTTATCAGTGAACAAATATTGGTAACTGTTAACTGTGAGGTCGCTGTTTCACCTCACGCCGGTTGATTTGTCATGTTTTCCGTTAATGTTTTTGGTCTATTTTTTTTCGGCTGAACTCATTTGCCAATCCCTCTTAAATTTCGTATTTGATTATGCATTTATTTGTTTGAAACTCTTTTCTGAGAGTTAAAGATTCTCTCGCACAATGACAAGAGATCTGGAATCAACCAAAGCTGCAATCGGTGGGTTCCCGGATATTGCCGATATTCATGCGGAATTTTCCGGTTTAGCATTAATTCTGCAAGTTGCTGGTTTGGTTTCAACAACTGAAGTTCATCCTCAGTTGCGCTATCAAGATAGAAGAACGGTAAGCCCGCAATTATGTCTTGCGGAAGATCGGCGAAAATTTTGAATAAATCGTTTTCTGCTAAAGTTGATTTAGTCCCGTCGCCAAAAACAGGAAGTAGAATTTGTTTTATGTTAGGAATTATTTTAGCAGCAGGCATCGATAATAATTCCTGCTCACTTCGCCAAGACGCAACATTAACCGCACCAATCCATGAAGCCGCGAGAGCAAACATCTGGGGGTATTTCACCCCGAATTTTAATGCCCCGTAGCCGCCCATTGATGCTCCCGCAATGGCGCGCCCTTTGCTCTCTGCAATAGTGCGGAAATTTTTATCAACTTCCGGGATTAACTCTTGAATGATATATGACTCGTAGCGATCATTTGGATTAGTCGCACTGTCGGTGAAAAAGCCTCTTCCGCCTTCCGGCGTTACAATAATAAAACGATATTTTGAAAGATAGTCAAGCCAGGGTGAATCAGTGCGCGAGGTATCCAAAGAATCGTTATAGCTGCCACTCAATCCGTGCAGCAGATAGATAACAGGAAAGCGAACAGTTTTATCATCTTCATAACCGACTGGCAAAACGACATTGTAGGGGATTTGCCTCTGCATTAACTTGCTGTCAAGTTTATAAGTTTTCACGGTCGGCCTAGTAATAGAGCTTTGGCTGCTTTGTTGTGCATTTATAGTTACGACAAATGTAAGCAGTAAGATAAACCAAAATTTTATAGATGTTTTTTTCATAATTGTTTGGGCATAAAACAAACTTATTGGGCTTCTATAAATTAAATTTCCGATTAAGGCTTTGCGTTTTCCGGTTTACCGAGAATTTTTGCCAAAATCTTTTCTAAGTTGTCGCCGTCAATATCAAATCTAGTGGCTAGGATCTTTCCGTCAGCACCTACCAAAAAAGCCGCCGGAATACCGATAAGTTCAAACTGTTTGTATACTTCTTCGTTCTTTTCTCTTAGTTGCGGGTCAATAGCATGCAACCAAGGCATTGGGTTTCTACCTTTACGAAATTGCTTGACTACTTCATGATTGGTATCAAGAGAATAGCTTAATATTTCAAATCCTTTGTCATGAAATTTTTGATATGCTTGGTGTAGGTAAGGCATTTGGTCGAGACATGGATGACACCAAGTAGCCCAGAAATCTATCAGGTAAACTTTGGCTTTGATGATAGCGGGAGTGTAGATAACGTTCGGGTCATCAAAAGAATGGAAAGTAAATGCAGGTATCGTTTTCCCGACTACAACAGTTTTATTCGTATCTAGTGTTGCGCGTCCCGCTTTCACCAAAGGATGATTGGGATATTCTTTTGCGAATTTCAATAAATAGGCTTCTGCAAGTTCGTATTGTTTATTCTGCATCGCTTCCCAAAACACTTGTGCCATGACTCCAATCTTTATTTGTTCTGGTAAACTTTCGAGGGCTAGATTTGTATAGTCACTATATTTATTAGGTTGATTAGTGGCAGTAATTGCCTTAGTTATTAGATTATATCTCAGCACCCAGAACGGGGATTTTGGTGTGAGCGAATCCAGCGCCTGCGCCGTCAATAAAGCATCTGCCTTTCCGGTTGGAAGCGTTAAATCCAAATAGTCCAACCAGAGCATTTTCTTAAGCACAGGATTTTTCTCTTTTGCGATCCGATTGGTCACCTTCGCAATTTCTTCCAGCGTGGGCGTGGCGGGCGCTTGCTGAGGTCCGGGTAATCTTTCCTCCATCTCGCGGTAAGTCGCATTTAATTTATTGTCGAATAAATTGGATTCACCGAAATTAAAATTCGCAGGTCCGGTATAAGGCAGTAACTTAGTCGGGTCGAGTATAATTCTTACCTTTCCGTCAACAGGTGTAGCAATCGAAAAATAGATTGTTCCAGATTCATGTAGTTTGTAGTTTTCAGCTTGCGTTCCGTTAATAGTTTGTCTCTTTTTCGATATTTTGCTAATAACATACTCAACGGACTTCTCTTTGCTTTCAAATTCAGCAAGATAAGTTCCATCTGGTTGTTTTTTTAACAATCCAATTGCACCTCTAACATTTTCGGAAACCACCGTTCCTTCGCTGAAATCATCTCTATACGGCGCGGCTGCGAGTCTTACGTTCAGCTTAACCTTTCTTGGCTTATCAATTATTAAAACAGCACTTTCATAAGGGTGATTTATCCCCACAAATCCCAATACAAAAAGCCCCGTTTTATTGATGCTCAAGCTAAAATTACCCACTTGGTCGGTTTCCGTCATAGCTATGCTTTTATCATTGGGACTAGGAGAAATGATAACCGTTGCTCTAAGTATGGGTTTTCCGTCGCTGCCAATAATCTTTCCGCTAATTTCAGTTTTCACTTTCTGCCCCTGAGCTTTAACAAAATCAACTAAAAAGACACAAACCAAGGCAGTAGCGAACATAACACCCAAGCTAAAAGATTTAATAATGCAAATAAATTTCATAGTTCTCTATGTGGTGAAAGATAGGTTTCATTTTTGAACAAAAAGCCCAACTATTGATTAACTCCAACGCCGTTGTTAATACTCTGTATTTTGCGTGTTATCAATGGTGTTAGCTCTAATTTTGCTTGATAATTCGTTTATTATCAAACTTTAAAAAATTTTTATGCTGTTGATTATAAGCCCAATTGCGCGTCTTAACAATTCTTAAATTTTAACGTTGATAAATGATCCGTCCGTCAAAAATTGTCATCGTCACCTCTAATTTGAATAAATCCTTGGGCGAAACTTCAAACGGATTTTTGTCCAAAACAACTAAATCAGCCAGCATTCCGGGCGCGATTTGGCCCTTTGTTTTTTCTTCAAACGAGGCGTAAGCACCGTTATTTGTGTAAGCGGAAAGCGCCGTCTTCATGGAAACGCGATGTTCAGGATACCAACCGTTCGGGGGAGTGCCCTCGATGGTTTGGCGGTTGATGGCGTTATGGACTCCGCGCCACGGGCTGATCGAAATGCTGGCGGGATGATCACTGCTGAAAATCAATTTTGCACCCGCTTTTTCCAATGCCCGCCAGGCAAATCCGCGGCTGGTCCGATTTTCACCGATGGCGTTTGACCAGACTTCGATCGTGCCGGGATCTGCGTGAATCGGTTCCATCGAGGCAATGACGCCAAGTTTGGCGAATCTCGGCAGATCTTCGGCCTTGATCGTTTCAATATGCTCGATGCGAAAGCGGGAATCACGTTTTCCATTGACCCGGATGGCATTTTCAAACGAATCGAGAGCCATCCGCACCCCCTTGTCACCGATGGCGTGAATATAGACTTGTAACCCGGCCTTATCTGCCATGGCCACCACATTGTTGAGCTGCTCCCGGGTGTAGGAAGGCGAGCCGGACGTCTCAGG
>JANOEF010000430.1:0-2429 GCA_031413075.1 Acidobacteriota bacterium
CCGCATATCAAAACTCATAAATGCGTTGAGGTGGGACGGATTCAAACGGCTAAACACACTGGCGCGGTGACAACTTCGACTTTGGCGGAAGTTTGGGCGTTTGCGAAACACGGCTTTAACGATTTTACTTACGCGATGCCGATTGAGAGTGGGAAGTTCTCCGAAGCGATCGAGATTGTCAACAGCGGGGTCAAATTAAATCTTTTGACGGATGATCTGGAAACGGCACAAGCCTTAAATGATTCTGCCAAAAATGCTGATCTCACACTCAATCTTTTTGTCAAAGTTGATTGCGGTTATCATCGTGTCGGGGTCGAGCCAAAGACGCCCGAAGCCATTGAAATACCGAAGTTTATCAGCGAATCTTCAAATTTATTTTTTGCCGGTATGTTGACGCATGCCGGACATTCTTATCACGCTCAATCGGTGGCGGAAATTGCCGAAATCGCCCGGCAGGAACGAGATCTTATGGTTGAATTTGCCGAAAAACTTCGCGGACTTGGAATTGAAGTCCCCACCGTCAGCATCGGTTCCACTCCAACCATCAATCACATTGACCATCTTCGCGGAATTGATGAAATTCGCCCCGGCAATTACATTTTTTTTGATGCTTGCCAGGCTACTTTGGGAAGCTGTGGTTTTGAAGATTGTGCCTTGACGGTTCTCGCGGCGGTAACGCACCGGGACATAAAAAGAAAGAAAATCGTGGTTGATGCCGGCGCAATCGCACTTTCCAAAGATCGCGGGGCGATTGAAATTGACGCGGACTGCGGTTATGGGCGGGTGTTGGATTTGGACGGTCACGAATTGGGTTTGCGGATTGAATCGCTGTCGCAGGAACATGGCGTTTTTTATGTTCCGGATGAGGCTACCTTTGACCGTCTGAAAGTCGGCTCACGGGTTCGGATTTTGGCTAATCATTCGTGCCTCTCAGCCGCGCAACACGAGGCCTACCACATTTTAGAAAAAGGCGAAATCGTTGATAAATGGGAAATTCATCGCGGCTGGTAGCGTTCAGAATTCACGCGGAAATTTTGAGAAGGTTACGCACAAACAAACCATTTCACTTCGCTGGTAGCGAGCAACGTGCGATTAGTCCTTGAACTCGAAAGAACTCGAAACATAAAAAAATATGAAAGTTAAATCTATATTGGTGATTTTTTGTTTGTCGTTTATGGTATCAATAGCTTATCCACAGGACAAAAATAAAGTGAACGAAGAAATTAAGAAATTTGACGCTTTTTATCTGAAAGGGGTAAAGGATTACGGCATTATCGGGAGCAGCATGGCCCTGGTTCGCGAGGGTCAGGTCGTCACCCGGCATTTTTACGGCACCGCGCATATTGCCAACAATTACCGGACGGACGAAAACACGATTTATCATTGGGCTTCGATTTCCAAAACCTTGACGGGCATTGCGATCATGCAGCTGCGTGACCGTGGGAAATTAAAACTCGAGGATCCGATTACCAAATACGTTCCCGAACTGCGCCGGATTTATAACCAGTTTGGCTCAATGGACGAGATTACCATCGGGCAATTGATTTCACATACGGCGGGTTTTCGCGGCGGGACTTTTCCCTTTGGCGGCGATCAGGACTGGCATCCGGCTGAACCGACACGGTGGGAACAACTGGTCGCGATGATGCCCTACACCCAGGTCGAATTCAAACCGGGCAGCAAATACAGTTATTCCAATCCGGGCATTGTCTATCTCGGCCAGGTAATTGAGCGTTTGTCGGGCGAAGATTTTGAGGTATATATGGACAAAAATGTCCTCAAACCGCTCGACATGTATCACAGTTTTTATGACGCCACCCCGCCGCATTTACTCAAACATCGTTCGCATAGCTACCGAATTTCCAAAGAAGGCAAAATGTCCGAAGGACGTTTTGATATGGATACGGGAATAACTGTTTCAAATGGCGGTCTCAACTCGCCTTTCCCGGATATGGTCAAATATGTCAACTTTTTAATTGGCGATCCGAAAAAACAAGCCGCATACGACCTGATCCTCAAACGCTCAAGTCTCGAAGAAATGTGGCAACCCGTGATGGAAGTGCTGGATGAACCAAAAGACGGAAACAACCGCCGGGATTTTATCGGGAAATGTTTTTTCATCGAAGATAATTTTGGTCAAAGGTTTATCGGACACAGCGGTCATCAGAACAATTTCAGTTCACATCTTTATTACAATCCCGCGACACGAAGTGCTTATCTTGTTGCCTATAACACCTGGCAGGCTGGGGTAGGCGGCGATACCAAAGCAAATACTGACCGATTTGATAAAGAAATTAAAGAATATTTATTCCAAAACATTATTCCATTGTTCAAAAAATGATGACCTTTCCCCTAAAATCCGAATCAGCCTTGCTCGACAAATTTTCGCGAGTTGAATGCGGTTTTTATCCGACACCGCTTGAGGAATT
>JANOEF010000431.1:0-3292 GCA_031413075.1 Acidobacteriota bacterium
CGGTTGGTTTTCGCAAAACGGGCAGGCATAAACTTCAAGATTGCGGTCGGACATTCGTTTGAGAGACAAAGTTTTGGAACTTATGTCTCCGACATAATCTTCGGCGGTTCGGCTAGGGTCGCTGGCGGTGCGATACTGCCAGGTTTCATTTTTGCCGTCGACTGTCACATATTTGATTTCGTTGGGAAAATTACTGTCATAAACGTGGACTCTAAAAACTTGATTGCGCATATCTTCAACCGCAACCGGTAAAATTGAATGTCCGTTGGTATATCTGCCGTTTCTCCGCATTCCAATACCAAGCGTGTAATAATCTTCTTTTTTTTGGAATGATTCAATCAATAATCTGACGATTTCGGTTGGCGACATCTTAAAACTTTGGGTGCGGAAATCGTTGACCTCTTTTAAGACTTGCAAAGAATGGTAAAAAGCCAAATAGTTTGCCAAACCATTAGAAAAATCGAGACTGTTGGTTGTTTCTGCATTCTCTTGCCATTCATTGAGATCGGTTTTTCCTTTGAAGGGTAACTTTTGCCATTTTCGCATTGAGGCAACCGAAAATCCGTCGCAATGTCCACCGTTCATTTGGTCAATGCGGTTTTGCATCCATTTGGTTGCAGTCTGGTATAACACGCAATCATCCGGAGTTGAACCTTCGATGCAAACTTTTTCCGCACCAAACATTAAGATTAAATCCGAAGCATCCAACTCTTTTAGATCATCCGCCGGAGCGCCGTAGTTGCGAAATTTGTATCCGTCAGCCTTCGGGTCGAACGGGATTTGGGCAATCATTGTGCCTTGCTCATTTTGACCTTTGGCGAAACTGGGGAATAAAGACAAAATAAATATCAACCCAATAATGAAAACTTTGTAATTTGAATAATTGTTTTTCAATTTATTTTCTCCTCATTTCAATTAGTTGACCGGAGCGCAGACTGTCTGCGCTCTAGTCTAACGATAACTTTTCTATTTCAACTCCGCATTCGTTTTTGGAGCTTTCACACTTGCTAATTTTCCACGCTCATCCGCGACGAATTTTGCTAAAGCATCGGATTCAATCGCTCCCGGAATAAATTGGTCGCCGACCAAATAGGCAGGAGTTCCATCAACTCCGATTGAAGCCGCCAAGCGTTGATTGCGTTCTAGTGATTCATTGAGTTTTGGGTCTTCCATATCTTTTTTGAGCGTTTCATAATTTAATCCGAGTCGTTTTGAAATGTTTCTAATTGTTGCAACATTAGCATTCTCAGCCTCAACTAAAGCGTGATGAAACTCAAGGTATTTTCCTTGACGTTGCGCGGCAAGCGCGGCGCGTGCGGCAACCAAAGATTCTGCGCCCATAATCGGAAGCTCCTTGTAAATGACTCGAACCGTTGAATTATTTACCAAGAAAGCTTTTAGTTCGGGCAAAGTTTTTCGACAATAACCACAGAAATAATCAAAGAAAACTACGATTGTGACATCGCCTTTTTTATTGCCGCCGACAGGTGAATCTTTATCGCCATAGATTTCGGATTTAAATTGTTTGAGATTATTGGCAATGGCTTCTTGCTTTTCCTTTTCCTCTTGCATCTGCAAAGCTGATAATGCTTCGCGGATGACAGTTGGATTTTTGAGCAGATATTCGCGAATAATTTTTTCCATCGTTTCCCGCTCACTTTGAGAAACTGATTTAGCCGGCGCATTTGTTTTGACGGTTTTAGTTGTTTGCGCCTGAATTTGGAAAAATCCTAAAAGTAAAATTGCTGACAGATTGGTAATAAAAAAACGGTTGATGATTGCTAATTTCATTGTTTTTTCCTCAGTAAATGTTTGAAAATGGACGTTTGACGAATGTTTGCGGCAAACGTCCTTTGACAAATTAGTAATTGTAAAGCGGTGTGACCGTTGGGAATTTAGCATCATTTTTGCAAACCGGGTGCAAAAAGGCATTGACGACGCTTACTACTCCGGTTGGGTCGGCAACTGAAGCTACTGCCAAAATATTTTTGGCGGTGGCAAAACCATTCGCTTCTAAATTCATTGAAAGTTGACGGATTCCCCATTCGCGTTTGATCTGATAAGCAGCTTCTTTGCCAAATCGTTGGTTAATTTCGCGGTCAATTTCAGGACTGGTCATATCCGCAAAATTATCGGCGAAGTCTCTGGCAAAGAGGTCAATTTCTTTGCCAATCGTGGATGCAACTTTATAAGTTTTCTTTGCAATTTTGACAACTTTTTGAATCTTTTTGAGTTTTTCCGCGCCTCCAACTAATGTTTCGACACTTCCTTTTGCCGATGTTGCCAATTTTTTTACTTTATCGATGGTGGCGGTCAATTTGCTGGTGGTTTTAGCAACTTGGGCGGCTTTGGTGGCACTGGTGGCTGCTGCTGATTGCCCTAAAGTAGCAATATTGACGGCTAACATTATTGGGGCTGAAACCATACTGAACACATTAGAAGCGCATTCTTTTCCGTTTTTCGCACAACCTGCACCGCAATTTGTGGGTAGTTGACTTGGACAACTTTGCCAACAAACGGGACCGACTCCGTTAAAACCTGCTTGGCATGGGGGATAGCAAAGCAAACCGCTTCTTTCCAAGCCGCTATTGCAAGCAAGCGGTTGTCCTGCGCTACGTCCATAGGTCGGTTTGGCACAACCCGTTCCGGTGTCTTTATAGCCGGACGGACAATCGGGGCTACAAATATTTGCGCCAACATTATGGAAACCTCTTCGGCATTTCGGATAAATGATTGCTCCCCATTTTTCGCAATTATCTTTTCCGTTCTTTGTCTGGCAACGGTTTCTGGCACCATTTAAGGAAAAGGGTTTATCCCCGAACTTCCACGGAAATCCTGCGCCGCGTCCGTAGGGTTTGGATTTTTGACAAAATGCTCCGATGTCGGTAAATCCGCTTGGACAATTTGCCCAGCAGACGGGACCCACGCCTTTGTAATTGTCTCGGCATTTGGGATAACAAAGCAGACCGCTTTTGTCCAAACCGGGTGCACAATTACTGCTCAAAGGATTGCCTACTCCGCGTCCATTGCTTTGTCTCCAACAGAATGGCAATTTTTCTGCGCTGACTTTGACCGCAACCCATTTCATGACAGCTGTCATATCTGCCTCGGAAAGCGGGGATTCGCCGATTTCGATTAGTTCCGACAGCGGAATATCTTCATTTAAGACCTCAACCGGTCGAACATTTGATCCTTCAAAATTATCTTCTTCCTCGACATACGGAGTCGCTTTGGCTTCGGGAGAGTTATCTTCTTCTGCCATTGGTGTATCTTCCGGCTCAGGCAGTTCTTG
>JANOEF010000432.1:0-2962 GCA_031413075.1 Acidobacteriota bacterium
AGCATTACCGGCCAGGATTTGTTCCTGAATCTTTTCGACGCTTTCCATAAAACCTTTTTTCGTCCAATTTGATTCAAACCCCTTAACTTTTTCGGCGGATATTTGCGCCTCCGATGCCGGAAATCTGGCCGTTTCGGCTAACAATTTTTCGATTCGTTCGGTTTCAGCCACCGCTTCCTGATAAAGCTCTTTGAGTTTTGTCTGATCGCCGTCGGCCTCGTCCGTAAACACGACCGAAACTATTTCAATCCTTTGTTTAAGCCGGTCAAAGGCTAAAATGGTTTTGAAAAACATCCAGACCGCATCATCGCGTTCAAAATATTTGTTATCGTCCAAAATCGGTTCAAACCAGCGCACCGCATCATAAGTTAAAAATCCAACCGCCCCTCCACATAAGGGCGGCAAACCCTCGCGCCTGGCCAGCCTGTTCTGTTCAAAATATTCGCGGAAAAATTCAATCAGGGTCGTCTCTTTGAGAGCTTTTTCATTACCGTCTTTTTGCAAAAACAGGTCTCGATTATTGGCTCGTACCGTCATTAACGGATTCGCGGCCAGAAACGAATACCGCGCCAAACGCTCCCCCCCCTCACCCGATTCGACAAAACACGACTGTTCGGCATCTGAGCAAACCCGCATAAATGCACTGACCGGCGTGTGCAAATCCGCCAAAACGCTCCGCACGACAGGGACCACGTTACCCTTTTTCGTCTCGGCTACAAATTCGTCAAAAGTTTTCGGACTGATTTCAAGCATTCAATTTTCCTGATTAGATGTTAAAGGTTTAATCAGAATTGGTAAAGCGTTTATTTTACAAAAAAAGCTTGTTTCAGACGGAGTTAAGGAGTAAGATTCACTCAAAATTTACGGAGGCTCAAAATGAAGATTCAAAAGATTTTTTTAGTTGTTTTGGTGCAGATTCTATTGTTTGCTAACTTGGCTGCTCAAATGAACGAACAACCCGATCTTTCGCCCGAATTACGAAAAAATGCGGTTGAATTTCTGCGCCAAACCATCAAAGAAATTCCAAATTTGAAATCTCCGGAAAATCGTCAGTTTTTTACCATCGAAGCGGCCGAATTGCTTTGGAAATATGACGAAAAAGAATCCGGGGCAATGTTTGAGCTAGCCATTAAAAACTTTAAGCAATCGTTGGCCAAAACGAATGAGGCATATAAAAAAGCCATCGCCGAAGCCAAAAAAGCGCAACCCATAAATGCCGAACTCGATTATGGTGCGAATCGCTACGCCGCAAATGCAAATGCCATCGCCGCCAATCGTTATTATGCCAACTCGGCTAATATGATGGGAAATACCGCCATAGACTCATCATTCGACGAAGTCGGAATGATGAACGAATTGCTGCAAATTACCAACAGCCGGAAAAAGCTGATTAAAAGTTTAATCGAGACTGATTCTTATCGAGCCTACCAGTTTATCAAAGAAACCGAAAACCTGATGCCCGATACCGACAACTCGTTTGAGGTTAAGAGCGATATTTTTTTTAAGCGACGCATCACTGACAAAATGCTCGAAAAAGATGAGGTGGACAAAGCCGTTGAGGTTGCACGGGATGCGTTGGCAAAGGACGTCGCTGACGGCTATTTACTTACGATATTAGGAGTTTATGAAAAAGATGCGGGTCAAGGCACTTTGCTCGCCGAAGAGGTTCTGCAAAAACTAAAAATCTCAAAGGCAGAAGGGCTTGACTATTATCTGCTTGATCTGTTTTTTGAAACGGCCGTCGAAACAAATGGGCAGACACAGCCGCTCTTGAACGCCAAATCGCTGGCTGCATTAGCTAAATTGTTAGGAAATAGTGTTTTGTCGGAAATGGACCGCGAGTATGATCTTGAGCCTTATGAATACGCGAAAAAAATTGAAAAATATGCCCCGCGTGAAGCCTTAAAAATTCTCCAAAAGTCTAAACAACGGCGAAAAACTAACTCATCTCGGTCAGCCGCAAACAAAATCGCCGCCAATGATCCATATTTTGCAACCAATAGGCCCTATCCGGCTAATTATCCGGGAAATATACCCTATCCCGGAAATTTTCCAGGAAATTCGATGGGTAAAGCGGTCAATATGTCTGCAAATTCGGCGGCAAATCGGCCAAAACCCAAAACGACGGCGCCACCTCAAATTCCTGAGTTTCCATCAATCGAATCTGACGAATTTGCCAACAAATATATTTTAATTGAAAAGCTGAAAGCGGGTGAATTCACCGCTGACGAAAGAAAGAAAGTCATCGAAGCCGCCAAAAAACATGCCTTTGAAAGTAATTATTGGGGATTTGCGAGACCTGATCGGTTAATCTTAGTTGTCTCGGAGCTGGCAAAATTCTCTTTAGCTAGCTCAGATAAAGAGATCGCGGACGCCTTGATGAAAGAAGCCGAAGTTTATGTCCGTCCGGAAACTAAAACCTATCTTGATTATCTGGGCAAATTGATTTTAGCCGGCGGTTATTCACGCCATCAGAGCGACAAATCTTTTGCCTTAATGGAATCCATGGCGACGGTTAATGAAGTCATCGAAAGTGCGATCAAATTTGGTATTTTTATTGATCCCGGGATGTATCTGATTCCCAATGGCGAAGCGAATGCGCCGCTTATTCTGGGAGATTGGGAATTTATGAGCAAGTTTTCAACTGACAACGAACTACCCATGTTTATCCAAAATCTGGCCCAAGCAGATTTTCAGCGAACCATCGGTTTAGCCGAAAAATTTGAACGAAATGAAGTCCAAATAGGGGCTAAACTATTAATATTGAATAGTTTGCTAGGCGATGGAGAGGTCTTTATGAGAGGGCTTTATTATTAGACATCTTTCCTAAATAAATCATTAGCTTATTTGGTTTTAGCTCCGTTAGGAGCGTGCATGTTTATAGCCCTAATTATGACAAGTCTTGGAGTTCCAGAGGAATGGCATATAATTTACGTTGAAATATGCCGTTCCTCCGGAACTC
>JANOEF010000433.1:0-16538 GCA_031413075.1 Acidobacteriota bacterium
AAAAGAACAGCGTTTTTATCAATATTACCCAAGCAGCAAACACGGGACTTTGGTAAGTGATAAGCCGAAATATCGCAACAAAAAAGAACGTCGAGCCGCTAAACGTGAACGGGTAAAACTGATGAAAGTTTTGCAAAACGAAAATGCCTGAATTAGAAGACGAACCATATAAAATCCCTGAAAATTTTCGCGTCTCAGTAAATAAAACGGACGCGAAAGCCTTCCGTCGTCTTCTTGACTCCGACGAATTCCAACAGCAATTAGCTGAAAAATTTCAAATCAAAGCCGAAACTCCGAAAGAGCGAGAAAGACGCAGGGCTTTTATAACCATCAATACTTTGCGCCAACAAAAACTTTCTGCCGATCAAAAAGAGCAGTTAGCCGAAGCCTATGCCACTTTGGGTGAATACGAAATTGCGGCGAAAATCTCTAAAAATAAAGACCGCAAATCTGAATATAATGCAATTTCAAAGGCTGTTTGGTTGCCGGATGATGAATGGTGTGAGCATATTGAGGCGAAAAAATACATTAAGGAATATGTTTTTTCAGTCAAGGAAGGTAAAGAAATGCCTCTTTTGGCGTGTGCGGTTTGTAGAACTTTGAACGTGACTGATTCACCTGAATCATTAAAAAACGCTCAGAACAAAAGGGCTGCTATTGTCAGAAATATTCCCAAAGGATTATCAATTGACGAAGCTAAACGCTGGCATCAACAAAACGTAAAATAATGGGTGAAAAAGCGCACAAAATTAAAGATGGCTATTTTGTTTTCGAGTGTCCGGGCTGCGAATGTCTGCACTCAATCCAAACGCCTCAATGGACATTTAACGGTGATTTAGAAAAACCAACTGTCTCACCTTCAATTTTGGTCAATCCAAATGGTGATTCAAGCGCAATTCGTTGTCATTCCTTTGTTCGAGACGGGATGATTCAGTTTTTGGACGATTGCGAACATAGCTTCAAAGGGCAAACCGTCGAGATTCCAGATTGGACAAGTTTGAGCGAAGTTATAAATAAAGATAAATCTTTCAACTAATTGAAAATGCAACAACTTAGTGGTAAAATTAGAGGTGGAATAGAGAGTGTTACTAGCACTCATCTATTCCTATCAAATCAATTTTCTATTGTGGAGAAAATCAATATGACCGAATCTATTTTACCACCCAAAATAAATAGACGAAAAGCAATATATCGAAAACACGACTTAAAACGTCATTACAACATCACCGAATCAGATTTTGATAAGCTACGCCAAAAACAAAATTATGCGTGTGCTATTTGCCAAAAACCTGAATCAGACCTAAACCAAACTTTTCATATTGACCACTGCCATAACAGTAATGAAATTCGCGGTTTGCTTTGTGTTTCGTGCAATATAGGCTTAGGAATGGTTTTTGATAGCAAAGAAATTCTAAAAAACCTTGTTAATTATTTAACTAAAGAGCATCACGAAGTAACACTCATTGAAAATCCCGAACCAATCAAGGATGGTTATAAATTTTGCTGTAGTTGCCAAGAAATTAAGGTTTTGGATGATTTTTACAATCACCCAAAGGGCAAATTCGGCAAAATGTCGAGTTGTAAAAAATGTGAAGCAATCAGAGCAAAGACAACTCGAAGCACTCCCGAAGGAAAAGCAAAACTTAAAAAATACAATGATTATTATTTGAAATTTGGCAAAAAACCAAAAACCAGCAATCCACCGAAAAAAAGAAAGCCTTATACCTATGAACAACGGGCAAAATGGAAATTAAAAGGAAAATACGGAATTAGCGTTGAAGAATATCAACGACTTGCCGAAGCCCAAAATTATTGTTGTTTAGGTTGCGGAACACGCCAATCCGAATTAAAGAAAACGCTATTCGTTGACCATTGCCACGTTACGAAAACAGTCAGAGGTTTATTATGTCAAAATTGCAATTTTGCGGTTGGTTGCTTTCAAGATAATCCTGGCGTTTGCGCCAATGCAATTAAATATTTAAAGAACTGAAATGAGTTATCAGCCATTAGCACAAATTAACTTTCAAGGCGGAATTAATGCCTCCGCCCCAAAACTGAGTGCGGCTTCTCAAAACGCACTCTCAGAAGATTCTTGGAACGCCATAGTCTCGGGTGACGGACACACAAGAGGTTTTTCGGGACTCACCTCAATGGGGGCGAACACAGGCAGTAGAAAAATGCTACCAGTAGGGAACCGATTCGGCGGCATTAAAGACAATGGCGGAACCCAAGGCACGGGCAATTTCTTTGAAGATATTGGACAATCCCGGTGGGGAATCGGTTCAGGTTTTCCGCATATTGAAGGCACAAATGTAACAGGCTGGACTTTATCAACTTTGCTGCAAGTTTCGGTCAAATCTTCCGGGACTTACGCGGCACCAGTCCAAGCCGGATTATCGCAGCCGTCCGCACCGGATATTGGCATTATTCAAACTCTCGGAGATGTGACCGGTCCCGTTTCGGCGAAAATTGAACGTCGCCGACCATCCACGGGCGCAAGGTCTTTAGCTTCGCCAACTTCTGCCGTAATTGTTCCATCTGCCAATCGCGTTCGCGTCACGTTTCCTTCCGCTTCATCCGGGCAAACTCATTGGCGGGTTTATTTCACCTTTCAAGGATTCGGCGGAGTTGGGATTCATTATTTAGCCAAATACGGGGCTTTGCTGGATATTCCTGAATCAACAGTTTCAGCTGGAACGGTTGATTCAATTGCCCGAAGTTTAGAATTTACTTTCAAAGATGGCGATTTGGTGCCTCTCGAAGCATCTTTTGACGATTACACGCCACCGGCGGCGACTCATGCCATCAAACTGCAAAATATTTTAGCCCTTGTCGGTTGTTACTCGGATTCGGTCACTGATCCGACCTCAACCAGCACCGGAACTTGTATTGCCGTTTCAAAAATTAATAACTACGAATCTTATATTCCGACACATCTTTTATTTTTGCCCGAACAGGTGGTTGATGTTTTAGCCCGTCCGGTTGATGACTTTGGCTATATCGCCTGTGAAAATTCGATTCACGCGATCCAATATGTCGGTTATCGCGGTGACGAATTGCCGCCCTGCACGATCACCACCGTCTTGCCTGATATTGGCGTTCAGTATCCGCATAATTGGTGCTATTTTCGGGGACGCCTTTTGCTTTATACCGCAGAAGGCAATTTGCTAATCATGAATGAAGACGGGGCATTTTCGGGTGATTTTGCCGCCCCGATCCGCAAGATTATTCAAAGCTGGTCAACCGCCGACACCATTGTTGGTTATGATCCCAAAAACGATTGCATCATTATTGCGAACGGCAAAAGAATTTTAACTTTCAATCTTTCGGGTGAAAGTGTTTGGCGTCAAATTTGGATTCCTGATTTCAGCGTGACCGGAAATGTTTTCGCTTGCACTACTTCCAAACGCCGTCTTTATATGACTATCAACAACGGCGGAAGTTACACGGCATATTCCTTTGATACCAATTCACTAAACGCGCCGATGTCGTTTGTCTCGAATTGGCAAGATCAACCAGCGGGGCAATTAGCGGGAAAAGATATTTATTCGATGGCAATTTCAGCCGATACGTCTGTTTCCACTTCGATGGCTGTTTGTTTGGCGAAGAATTTACAAAAAAGTGTTTTCCGGCAAATTGGCGTAACCTCCGCGAGTGCTAATATTACCGATGCCGAAAGCACGTTTTACTCGGGAATGGTTGGCAAAAAGGTAATTATCTTTGGCACTAACATCAATGGCGGTTCGACGGTTTATATTCGCGGAATTGTCTCAGCCTTCACCAATACAGGTTTGATTACTTTAACCGATTTGGCTGGAGCCCCATTATCACCATCTGCAACTTTGACCGATCTTTTAATGTTTGTCGGTGAATATATTGCCGTCGCATCAATCGCAGCGGCTAAACATTTCGGCAACTTTTTCCCAAATGTGCCGGAGTGCAAAAGCTATCAAATTTGTGTGTGGACGAAGGGGACGGGCCAAACGGGTAACATTTTAGGAGTTGATCTTGTTGGTAATGTTTACTCATCAGATAGGATGCGTTAAGTGTTGATTATGCAGTTGTTTAGTGGTAAAATAGAAGTCGGAAAAGCGAGTGTTATCAGCACTCCACTTTTCCTATCAAATCAACCTATTCGGGAGGTCAAAATGACTACAAATAATCTACCACTTAACCAGAAATCTATCAAAATTTGCTCCGTTGAAGGCTGCGACCGTGTAAAACAAGGGAGAGGGCTTTGCCTTATGCACTGGAAGCGTTGGAGGAATCACGGTTCAACTGATTCATTATATAAAACCGATTGTTCAATTTTGGATTGCGAGGGAACGCATTGTGCAAAGAGTTTCTGTAAAAAACATTATGAACACTTTCGACTCCACGGGAACCCCTTAACGGTTTTAAATGTAGGAAAGGGCGTAACAGCCAAAGAAAAATTCTGGTCGAAAGTAGTAATTACCGCCGATACTGAACGATGTTGGGAATGGCAAGGGGCAAAAGGCAGGGGCAGTTATGGAATAAGTTCTTACCGAAATAAAACTATCACTGCCCATCGCCTTGCGTGGTTTTTCGTTTACGAGGAAATGCCAAAACTGCAGGTTCTTCATTCCTGTGATAATCGGATTTGTGTCAACCCTAATCACTTGCGAGAAGGAACAAACCAAGACAATGTTGACGATAAAGTGAATCGCAACCGTCAACCGATGGGCGAACATCACAAAAACGCAAAATTAACCAATAATGACGTTTTGCAAATTCGACAATTGTTATCAAACCGTGTTTTACAGGTTGATATTGCAAAAATGTTCAAAGTTTCTACTCATACCATTAGCGCAATTAAGAAAGGTTTAAGGTGGTCACATGTGATTGCCGTAGATTTAGTTGGAAATATCTATTCATCCGATAGAGTGAGGTAAATATGCAAAAACGTAATCCAAAGGTGAGAGTTATCAAAATTGAAGAACTCACTCTCAATGCCAATCAAAACCAGCAACATCCAAATATGAATATGATGGTCACCAGCACCGGAGACTTTGTCCCGGTCACGGAAATAAGATCAATGGTAGTGGTCGGATTACAGTTTGTCGGAAGACACGCAGATTTTTATCCGTTTATTGTGCCGCTGGAAATGGTGCAAACCAATCACGGTCCAATCAAAATTGGTGATGAATTTTATTTATTTGCGGAAAGATCAATGTGGTAAATGGACGACAAAGCCTTTTTACAATTAAAAAATCAATATAATACCGACATTGCGTTTCTGCGCGAGGCGATTGATGATTTGAATGGCAATCTTTTGACGGTGGGGCGAACCGTGAAAAACGTGCTGAACACTCAAATCAATGCGCCGGCCTATCCATCATCGAATTTACTTTGGAATGGCGAACTAGGTCATTCTGTAAATTCTTGGTTTGACTCATCTTACGGGGCCACGGATAAGGCTTTTGAGTGCGCCCATTTTTTTTCACACGACGGAACTCTTTCAGGACTTGCGCTGGATCCAACCGACGCGCGGACGTCTTCGACAAACAAAACGCTCAAAGCCACCGGACATTCTACTTATAGTTCCGCTTATGGTAAATGGAACTCAGAAAACGGGTGGGGCGAAATTCAAGGAATCAAAACCATTGATGTTTTGCTGCCGTCGAATATGATTGACGCGACAACTCCGCTGGCAAGAGTTTCTATGATTGCCGCCAAAAGAAATGCTTATATTGAATTGACCGAGGCTTGTTTGATGTTCGCGGGAATTTATGACAATACCAGCGGACAAAGAAAATTTTTATCGGGTGATTTGGGTTTTACCGCCACGCTGAACGGCACTCCGGCGGCTTCGACCATTGAACGCCGGTATAAAATTTTTGCTCAAAGTGACCGTGGCTTTACGCTTTTATCATCCGAGGTAACGATAGCAGCGGCACCGGCGGACGGACTCTTTACTTCTACCAAAAATATTTCAATGAGTTGGAAGCAACAAGCCGGGCAATTGCAAGTTTCGATTTATGAATATATTCCAAGTTTGGCTGAATACCGTTTAATCAAACAGGTATCTTCCGGCACATCCTACATTCATGATGGCACATTTTTAACCGTCGTGGCGGGCTATCCATCTTCTCCGACCGGAACCACGCGGGAAGCATCCTTTTACACCAAAACCGGGGAAATGACACTTTTAGCTACCAATGGCGTTTCTTTGAAATGGGACACGATTAATTTTCCAATTGCCGTGCCGAATGATTACGACAAATCTTTGACAACTGACCGGCAATGGCTTCGTATCGGTTTGACTGTGGCGCCAAATCTTTTAATTCCTGGCGTCACTTCGGATGGTTCAACCACGATCACAGCACCGGCGAATGTCTTTGATGCGGAATATGCGGCGGATTTTGTCGGAAAAACTGTTTATGTTTATGACTCCAACGAAACTTTGCTTTATACCACAACCGTTTCATCCCGGACAAATGACACTCAAATAGTTTTAGGAACCGCAATTGCAGCCGGAACCGCACGAATTGTGCGAATTGTTGCGGCTGGTTTTCACGGTATTGTTGTTGATAAGGTTCATTTGGGCTATCAACAAAATACTTCCTATGCTCCAAACGCAAACGATTTTAGAACTTTGCAACCCGTAGCCGCACCAACGTCTTCCGACCAAGGTGGGGTTGGTGATGGCGGTTCGGGCGGCGGTGTCGAAACGGGTTGTGTGATTGGTAGAACTTTAATTAAACAAGGTGATGGTAGCTGGCAGCCGATTGATAAAGCTATTGAAGGCGATCTGTGGGCGTCCGGCGAATTCAAACCAAATCTTGTCACCAAATTAAAAATGAGTTTCCAGCCCGTGCGTCGTGTCCGGGCTGCGAATGGTTGCGAAGTGGTTTGCACAGACACCGAAAGATTTGTTCGGGATCGCAGCGACCATAACGGAACAGATTTGTTTCGACTAAGAATTGGTGATGAGGTTTTGACCGAAATAAACGGCAAAATTGAAACAAGCAAATTATTAGAAATTAGCGCATTTTTACCAAAAAAGGAATTTGTTTTTACACCAACCCTTTCGCAAAACCGGCTTTTTATTGCCGGGGAAATTAAAGCAAAATATTCTTGGTGGGAATTTTTTAAGTTTATGCTTTGGGGAAAGAGAAAGGTTGGTGGCTTTGTTTTGCATAACCGGAAATACAATGAAGAGTTCTATGGATTTTAACTAATTGGCTTTTTCTTAAAAATGAATTAAAATGAGGCTAATTTAAGCGTCGAGACGCAAAATTAATACTTGCGAGTATGTTAATTCATATTCGCAAGTTTTTTATTTGGAGAAAAAGCTATGGGCATGTCAAAAGAAGAGAAAGCACTTTACGCGAAAATGACTGCGGCCATTGACAAAATGAGTCAACCGCAAAGTAATCCGGCACAGGACTTTTTAACCAATTCCGCTATCGAAGGTGCCAACTTTCTCAAAGGCGGCGATTACCGACAACTGCCGAAAGGACAATTCTTTAATTTTGAAATGCCCGAAGAACAAATGCGCCGTTACCGGGATTTAACCAATGTCGGATCGGAAGGAACCTTTGCCCTTGGTGATAATGCCGGATCAGGGCAAGCCATGGGAATTCAAAAGCAATATTTGCAAGATAAGTTTGCCCGGGATGCTTCCCAAAATTACCAAAACAACGTGGCCGGTGGTGCCGATAATGTTTATCAGGGTTTGCAGCAAGCAGCCGGGGCCAAGGCCGGGAACGATCAGGCAATTATCAGCGGTTTACAATCGTTGTTTCAAATGGCACCGAAAGGTTTCCGTTGGTCAAGTTTATTAGGCCCTGCGCTCGGAAGTGCGGCTGGAATAATTAAAGCTCTCTAAATATGTCGGTTCAAATACAGGCCAAAACCTTTTCAAATTACGATTATCCAGATGATGACGGGGTAAAACTGTATTTGTATGCTCAACAGGATTTTACTGAATCCGGTGGAGAGTCAGTGATTGCGGGAAATCACGAACAAAACAGAACTTCACGGATTCAATTTGATTGCTCCATCGTTGATAAAGTTTTAACGATTCCCGCCAAAACTGTTTTTACCACGACAGATTCACCCACGCCTTGGGTGAAATGGGTGGCTGTTTTAGTTGATTCAAACAGCACAATTTTACCTTTTTTAGTTTCTGACTTTTCGCTTCCGGTGACAGAAGACAGCAATATAAGCTGGATGGAGATTTTTGAATTTAATCATACATTTCATCCACGTCGCCCGGATTTTTTAAGCGCAGAACAGCAATATCTACTGTTTTTGAGACGGTCAAATTCTGTGGGCGATATGCTGAAATCGGTTTACGATACTAATAATGACGGAATAGTTGATGATTCTGAAAATTTGGAAGGTAATAATGCTTCTTACTATTTATCACGCGAAAACCATACCGGCGAACAAGCACAAAGCACAATCACAGATTTAGTCTCAGATTTAACCTTAAAAGCTGATTTGGTATCGGGGAAAGTTCCGTCTGCTCAGTTACCTTCTTACGTTGATGATGTGCTGGAATATGCGAATTTCGCGGCTTTTCCGGGAACAGGTGAAACCGGAAAAATCTATATTGCCATAAATACCGGAAATCAATATAGGTGGTCAGGTTCAATTTATGTGGACATCACCGGCGGCGGTGGTGGAAGTGGCATTGAATATGGTTTGTTGGGTGGAACGGAAGACTTCTTTCAAATCCCTGATGCTACTGGAGACTTAGTAGATTCTATCCTCAAGCAGGGTGAAACTGGCGTAGATATCATTACAGATTTCACTGACCCAACCCAAATAGTTTTTCTAAAAGATGTAAATGATAGAATTTACTTGGGAAATGATTATGGATACATTGAGTGGTGGGGCAGAAATACTTACTCAGAACTTGACTTATACGCAATTTTTCCTAATAACCTTTGGGTCAATCAGGCTAACATTTACGTTTACTCAGATGATTTTTATTGTGAGACTCAGAATTATACTCGATACAATGATGGCACAGGAAATATTAGCGATTGTGTTATTCAAAGCTATTCCGAAGAATTAATAGCGGAGGGTGTCATAGATGCTAGTATTATTAATCAATTAGACGGTGAGCTTAGCATTAAGCTAGATTCAACAGATGAGTACGCACTATTCAGAGTGCGATTATTTGACCAGATAGGTGCTACAGACTCTGAAATTTTACAAATTCTGAATACTAACCATTTAACGAATATTCCGGGTGTCTATGACGTATTTGCAGAGCAAGAAGTTCTATTTGGGAACTCTAGTAGTAGATTCTATCAAGCTGTCAGAAAAGACACCAGTCGCAGTTACTTCTATTTAGATTGCTATGCTGACAGTGGAAATATAGGAACCTATATCACATCTGATGCTGATGCCAGCGGAACTTATGGTACTAGTATATTAATCGAGTCAGACAGTCTCCCAGTTGCTGGGATTGAGGCATTTGCTTACTATTCACAGGATGTAAGCGATACCCAGTCTATAATTCTAACTGAGCAAATTCACGCAGATAGTTATATTGGCGTAATAATGGTGGCAGACGGGGATGGTGCAAAACAAGCTGATATTTTAATTCTAGGAGAGACAGTTGATAGAGACGGAGTTACTGTTCACGTTGATGGATTTACCTTTACTAGAAGAATGGTGACTCCAAAAACTGCGAATTTTGATACTGAATTCTATGAATCTCGCACTATTTACACAAATGAAGGCACTGCTTCCAAAATAGATTTTAGGCTTATTTTTGCTGAATTGGGGGTGGAGTTCCAATTCTATGTGCAAGATGCTGATGGATTAAGAGTAGTAGCAGCAGCTGGAGATACCATTAGAATTGGAAGCTTAGTTTCAGCTGCAGCTGGAAATATAGAATCAACGCAGGTCGGAAGTAGTATAACTTTATTAGCAATTAACGCAACAGAATGGGTAGCCACTTCAGTTGTCGGAACTTGGTCGGTGACATAAATGGCAAGAGTAATTGGAGAAATCACAGAACGAGTAGGAACGGTTGCATCAAGCGCAACCCCAACCCCTAACGCAGACACCGACGATGAATTCACGGTTACGGCTTTAGCTGTAAATGCCACCTTTGGCGCACCAACCGGAACACCGAATAACGGTCAACCCTTAATTATCAGAATCAAGGATGCGGGTGTCGCCAAAACGTTGACGTTTAATGCGATATATCGCGCTATTGGGGTAATTTTCCCAACCACCACCGTTGCCGGGAAAACTATTTATTTAGGTTTTATTTGGAATAGTAACGATTCTAAATGGGATTGTGTGGGGACTGCGGAGGAATTGTAAAATGGCAACTGTTAATAAAACTTTTATCAGGAGCTTAATAACCATGTCAGACGGTGGGCTTTCTTCAAAGTTCGATGGTTTTAGTATTGTCATTCAGAGTAATTGGGTTTTAACTCCGCAAGCACCATTTAATGAAACTGAATCTGCGATTACGGATGCTGGAGATACCTGGAGAAGTTGGGGCGTTCCGGCCAATGCCAAAGTGACCAAAATAGAACTGATTAATTACGATCTTGAACATAATGAACTTGACATGGCGAGTCAGCAAACAGAGGTTTTAATTGTGGACGAAAACGACGATCCGGTTACTGCTGCCGTCCTTTCAGTTGATTCTACCCTTCGAGTTGCTGCAACAACCACAGTTTCAGGGAACGGGGAACATGATGTTTTAGCTGCTTATCAGGAATCGAGTCAACAGGTTCGATTGAAAGTTGTAAAAAACACGGTCAAATCATCGGCGTCTAGTGTTTGCGGCTCAAATTATGAAATGGACAATGTTTTACTGAAAATTACTTATATCGCTTTTGGTGGGTTCATTCCGTTGTTACGAGTTTTGCAAAAATCATAAATGAGCGGAAGCGTTTCGTGAGTTGATTGGTTAGATAATATTACTCTCAGAGTAACTTATACAATTTAGAAAGGAAAAATTATGGCTGAAAGATCATTTGATGAAGCAAGAGCATTAGGTTTGAAAATCGTTACAGATGACGGCGACGGCACAGGTTCGCTAAACACATCAGGCGGCGGCGGTGGCGGAGGTGGTGACGCTTCGGCTGCTAATCAAGTTTTGCAAATTGTTGAGGAAACGGCGATTAATACCCGAATCGGTGAAGTGCAAGCCTCGCCAACTGCCAATACTTTGCTTGACAGGTTAAAAACTTTAGCGACAAGTTTCACTTCATTATTTGCTTTGATTGGTGAAGTCCAGGCATCACCGACATCGAATACCGTTTTGGACAGACTCAAACAACTGCTGACCAATGCGGTGCCGAAAAAAGGCACTAAAACAAGTTTTGGTGTAGGAACTCAGCCCGACACCACCGCAAGAGTAATATTTGCCGCTAATTCCAGCCGAATTTGTGCAGTCATCCAAAACAATCACGCCACAAATAGTCTTTATTTAGGCAAAGATAATACAGTCACGGCAAGTATCGGCGGTTATATGGTTTGCCTTCCCCCCGGGGCGGTCTTAGTCGATAACGATTCGTCTGACGCGTGGTGGGGAATTACGTCAACAGGAACCGCAGCAGTGAGCGGGTATGAGGTGGCATAATGACATTTATTCAAATACCACCATCCAGTCGGCTTCCACGTGTAGTATCTGCCGCAAGCTACACGACCGACACCGGCACATCCTTAAACGCGGATACTACTGATTTATTTATCATCACCGCACAAGCGGGGGCATTACTGTTCAATGCTCCGGGCGGAACACCGGCTCAAGGGCAGAAGTTAATGATCAAAATTAAAGACAACGGAACTGCGCGAGCGCTGACTTGGAACGCAATTTTTCGCGCTATGGGGACGGCACTTCCATCAACCACTGTGCTATCAAAAACCTTGTATTTAGCGTTCATATATTCTTCTACTGATGCCAAGTGGGATTTAATCGCTTCAGCGCAAGAGGCATAACAATATGAGTGAAATTAGACAGGTTCAAATTAGGTTTGTCGAAACAGACGCGACACACGGTGTTTATTCGGACGCATTATATTTTCCACTTGAGGGGTTTGAAAGCATTACTCAAGCAGAAATTGATGCTCAGAAACAAGCGAGACTGACGAGTTGGGTTGAGGCTATTGAAGCACCTAAACCAGAACCAGTTGAGAAAACTAAAGAAGAACTGGAGTTCGAGAAACTTGAGATGGTTGCTTTGATTGATGAACTGCAAAAAAGAGTTGTCGAAGTTGAAGCAAAGATTGTTGAAGCAGACTCTAAAGTTGTGGATGAAGTTATTGACGTAGAAGTGGTGAAGTAATATGGCTGATAGATTTTGGGTAGCGGGGTCAGGAAATTGGAGCGATGCAACTAACCATTGGGCGACTTCCTCTGGAGGTGCGCCTGGTGCTGGCAATCTACCCACATCCGCCGATGATGTCTTTTTTGATTCAGCCTCTCATACCACAGATTACACCGTCACTATTGATGCCACTACAAAGTTGATGCGTGACCTCACATTTGCCGCCCCTGCTTCTGGAAATGTAACTTGGGCAGGTTCAGTAGCAATGACTGTTAGTGGCTCGATGACTCTCTATGCTGGACTTGTCAGAACTTACACTGGTGCAATCACATTCAACGCGACAACGACAGGTAAAACAATTACATCAGCAGGAGTTACACTTGCAAATAATATAACTTTTAATGGAGTTGGTGGTGGATGGATTTTTAATGACGACTTTAAGACAAATGGCTCTTTCACTTTAACGGGTGGTGCATTAGATTTGAACGGCAAAACTATTTGGGAAAATGGGGGTGGTATTGGCTCAAGTTTTGGTTCTACTCGTTCAATAGTGTTTGGCACAGGAACTCTAAAATCTGCGGGGGGAATAAGTCTAGGTTTAATTTCAACAGGTTTAACTATTTCTTGCGCTAGTGGGACATTAGACTTATCCCTATTATCAAACGGTAATACAAATGCGAATATTGGAAACCACACCTTCGGGACTTGTTTATGTGGAGGGTTTGGTGGAGTAAGATTTGGTAATAACTCAGATACTACTCCAACTACTTTCGGTGCACTTACAATAACGGGAAGTGCAACAAAAACTAATAGTATTGAATTGTATAGCAATATAGTTGTTACAGGCACTTTCACCCTAAATGGCAATTCATCTATTAACAGATATTTAATTAAAAATCAGGTATTTGCTACGGCAGGAACTCAACGAACCATTACCGCAGGAACCGTTGTTGTGACTAATGCAGATTTTCAAGATATAGTCGGAGCAGGAGCAGGGAGTTGGAATCTATCAGCAATTACTGGTGGTTCCGGGGATTGTGGAGGCAACTCAGGAATTACCTTCACCACTCCTGCCACGCAGTATTGGTTCACATCTACAACTGGTTCAAAAACTTGGTCAACTGCTGGCAACTGGTTTCTTGGAACAGGTGGAACAGGTGGGGCAGGACGAGTTCCACTTCCGCAAGATACAGCAAGATTTGATGCAAGTTCAATCGGAGCCGCTTCAACAACCATCACTCACGATATGCCAAGGTTTGGTAGTCTTGACTTTACTGGAGTAACTAATACTCCGACATTTACACAGTCAGTATCTTACTCCTTTTTCGGTTCAATTATTCTGTCATCTGGAATTACTCTGCCAAATTCTGCCGCAACAAAGACGTATGAAGGACGGGGTTCTGCAACTCTAATTAGTGCTGGTTTGAATTGGAATAATAGCGCACTTGCCATAAATTGTGTAAATGGAACTCTGACTTTAGGGGATGCTTACGCTCACGGAAATGTGGGATTCGTTCTATCATCTGGAACATTTGATGCTGACGGATTTAATGTGTCCGTTCAGCAAGTGACTAGTTCGGGAACTGCATCAAAAACGCTTAATATGGGTTCAGGAACGTGGACTGCGAATATTAGCTTCACTTCTTCTAGTGGTCTAACTGTAAATGCAGAAACATCAACAGTCCGCGCTACTGGCACTTTCTTTGGGGGTGGAGGGTCATATAATAGAGTTGAGTTCTATACGGCATCTTCGCAATTCTTTAGGTTTTTTGGCGCAACTATCAACGAATTTTATATTGACGCTAGTGCAGGGGCAAAAATTGTTAGTTTCCAAGAAGGGTTGACATACAACATTGGGCAATTTACTCGTGACGCAGGAACAAATGTAATTACGATAAGGTCTTTAGACTTTAATGGAGGCACTGCAACATCTTCTCACAATCTAGTAAAAACTGGAGGTGGGGTAGTCCCGTTAAATTATATGTCCGTGTCACGTTCAACCGCTACTCCGAGTAATACTTGGTATGCAGGGAATAACAATACCGATGGGGGAAACAACAGTGGGTGGTTGTTTACTGGAGCACCTTCGGGTGGAATGTTTATGTTTTTGTAGTAAATCCTACCAGATTTATTTCTGGTGTTTGCAAAGATAACAGTTGCCTTACGAGGCACATAGGATTCAGAGGTTAAGCCTTTGTCTAAATAGGAAAAAAAATGACTAGAGAAGAAATCGTAACGCAGTTAAATACAATGATTCGTCCACCAAGACCGGACGTGATTGAAGCAGTTGCCACATTCGTTGAAGGCGCCATCGCAGGGACGTTTGACCCAGAGAAAGCAGCAGTCGAAGCTAAACAAGCTCAGATTGTTAAGTTGGAAGAACGTATGGCTACTTTACAGGCAGATGTTGCAACGGCAGTTGAGGCCAGACCTGACCTTGCTGAATTAGTGGCAGTAAAAGGAGGTGTTAAATAATGGCAACAGCAGAAGTAAAGGCACTTCAACCACAATCGCAACCGCAACCACAATCGCAACCGCAAAAGGTGGATATTAGTAAATTGTCTGAAGTTGAACGCTTACAACTTACAGTTCAAATGCAAAACAGAGCGTTGAATCTGATGTCAATCATTCAGAAGGCAACTCTTGATCTGCAACAAATTCAGGCTGATTTACAAAAACTGAAACCAAACTAATCAATTATGGTCCCGAATTGGTTTTGACTGTAAATACGGTCAAAACCAATTCAATAAATCGGGGGTTAGAATGTTAAGAAATTACTCAGATCGTGAACTAATTAAACGAGTTGAAAGCCACGCCCAGGGTTTTGAAGGCTGGCAACCAGGGATTTTACTTATGAATACATTTTATTTTGCCTTGTGTTTTTATCGAAGTTGCACAGGTTTCGCACCAGTTCAGCCTATCAATTCGACCTCGGATAACGCTTTCACCAATACCACTAATTTCCGCCCATTCAGAAACACTTTTTGTGCTTTGCCCAATTGTTATAAATCTGGTTTTGGACTGATTTCTCGCTTGCTGTTTTTTTGTCGCCCATTTTACATTTCCTTTTTCGTAATGTCCGTTATTATCAATTCGTTCAATGGAATGCTGAGGCGGTTTTCTTCCAACTTCGGCGAAAAAATCTTCAAAGGAATTAAAGCGAAACTCAATTCCACGCCCGCCATAATCTTTGTATTGAACGCGATTCGGATTATTGCATCTAGTTTTTGCATTCAAATAGGCAGCATATTCAGCCGATTTAGATTTTCCGTGAGTTCGGTTCAAATTAGCCGTAAATTCCAGCAACCAGCACCCACAAGATTTAATATCGCCCTTACGCAAATTACTGGAATTAACTTTTTTGACGTTACCACAGTCGCATTGGCAAAACCAATAAACACCGTTCGGCCTGCATTCGGCAAAACCAACAACAGTCAGACGGTGAAACTTTTGCCCTTCAATGTCAATAAATCGTGGGTTTTTAGGTTTGGCTTGAAAAGTAATTTCTACTTGTTTAGTCATAGACCAATTGTAACATAAAACATTGTATTAACAAAGGTTTAAGTGAAGTTATGAGTAATGTAAAAAGTTTTAGTGATAAAGAATTATTGGACAGAGTTGAGTCTTTACCATCGTTTAACGGCTTTCCAACAGGATATTGGTTAATTGCCGTCCGCTCCAATGAAGACTCATTCAATACCTTTGACGATAAATTCTATTTATTCAAAGGTGAAAAGTTTATTTCTGTTTGGGATGGAACAACTAATGCGGGAAGTGATTTATTGCATCCCGACAATCCGAGAGGGGAAGCCGTTCTTAAATCCAATGAAATATATTACAACGCTTGGGAAAGACGACTCCACAGAGGTAAAGTTTTAGCCTACTGCCAACGACTAGCCTTACCGATATTCCGCGACAATGACCGCGATAAACTGGCTGAGGAAATCGGCACTCCAAAAAATGAAATCGTTGGAATCAATATCCATCCATCCAGTTATATCAAGGGTTCGGTTCAGGCAAGAAAATTTATAGACGGTTGGAGTTTGGGGTGCTTGGTCTATGATACGCGATCGGAATTTGACAATTTTATGGATTTAACCAAGGGACAGCAAACTTTGACAGCAGTTGTTTTGAAAGAATGGTAAGAAATAAGGCTTTTTTGAACAAAAGGCCGTTAAGTGTAGCAATTTTAAGGGAGTTTTAAAATGCAGGCAGAAAACGCAATTTTACATTTTTTAAGAACATTCCCGATCTGGATGATTAC
>JANOEF010000434.1:0-3152 GCA_031413075.1 Acidobacteriota bacterium
TGTTGAATAATAGTTTAGTTTATGACAAAGCATTCGATTTTGCGATTCGGATTGTCAACGCTTACAAATATTTGTGCGAAACTCATAAAGAATTTGTCATGTCGAAACAACTTTTACGAAGTGGAATTTCAATCGGAGCAAACATTGCTGAAGCGAACGGAGCAATTTCCGATGCGGATTTTTCCAACAAAATGAGTATTGCATACAAAGAATCTTTGGAAACAAAATACTGGCTTTCGTTGATGAAAGCTACCGATTACTTAACCGAAAAGACTTTTGAAAGTATGTTTGCAGATGCAGATGAACTCTCAAAAATACTATTTTCAATTATTAAAAAGACTCGTCTTGATAACTGATAACTGATAACTGATGACTGTAAAATGTTTGCTCTTTGACCTTGACGGAACTCTGATTGATTCCCGCGATGATTTGGCGGATTCGGTTAATCTGATGCTTTCGGAATTGAATTTGGCGAATTTACCGTCTGAAACGATTTACAATTTTATTGGCGAAGGCGTTTTTAATTTGATAAATCGTTCAATTTCGGCGAGTCTGAAACGAGAATCTGAAATCGAATTTTCTAATCACGGCGTGGAAATATTTCGTAAAATCTATGCCGAAAATTGTTTGATAAAAACCAAACTTTACGAAGGTGTCAGCGAAACTCTGAACGAATTAGGCGATTATCAAAAAGCCGTTGTGACCAATAAACCCTGGAAATTCAGCGTGAAAATTTTAGAAGGTTTAGGCATTTCGCATCATTTCAAAATCGTCTGTGGGGGTGATAGTTTTGCCGAAAGGAAACCTTCGCCGATTCCGTTGGTTCAAACGGCGAAAAGTTTGAATTGCTCGCCCGCTGAATGTTTGATGATCGGCGATAGTTGGGTAGATATTGAAGCAGGGAAAAATGCCAAAATCAAAACTTGCGGCTGTGTTTTCGGCTTTCGCGGGTGTGCTGAACTTGAAAAAGCCGGTGCGGATTTTTTGATTGATTGGTTTTCGGAATTGAAGCAAATTTTATGATAAAAACTTTGTCCGACATATTATTATTATTCATTTTAACTATTTCAACGGGATTCGTTACCAACGCCCAAAAGATTTTAATCAAAACTTCGGAAGGTGAGATAAAAATCGAGCTTTACGCCAAAAAAGCTCCGATTACCGTAGCTAATTTTTTGAAATACGTTGACGAAAAGATTTACGATGGAGCAAGTTTTTATCGTACTGTGAGGCTAGATAATCAACCAAACAGCCCTGTCAAAATTGAGGTAATCCAAGGCGGAACGAACGACGATAAAACTAAAAAAAATTTTCCGCCGATTGAACTTGAAACAACCGAAAAGACCAAAATCAAACATCTTGACGGCACAATTTCAATGGCTCGGGGTAATCCAAATTCAGCTACTTCCGAGTTTTTCATCTGCATCAATGTCCAACCCGAACTTGATTTTGCCGGCAAACGCAATCCTGACGGAAAAGGTTTTGCGGCATTCGGCAAAGTCATCAAAGGAATTGATGTCGTCAAGAAAATTCAGTTGAAGGAAACAAAAGTTTGGGAAGGCAATAAACAACCGCAGTTGTTGGCTGAGCCTGTTAAAATAATCAGCATTAGGCGAATCAAATAAATGTCAAATAATTTAGATTTTAATGCCTGGACTTGTCCGCTTCCGCTTCGTGATTATCCGAAAATTGTTCTCGGACATGGCGGCGGCGGAAAATTGTCGAACGAATTGGTTGAGAATCTTTTTTTACCGGTTTTTTCCAACCAAAGTTTGGATGCGTTGGGCGATTCCGCACAACTTGATGTTGCCGAATTGCTCAAAGACGGTGGACGGCTCGCCTATTCAACCGATTCTTTTGTCGTTCAACCTCTTTTCTTTCGCGGCGGTAACATCGGGCATCTGGCAGTCTGCGGAACGGTCAACGATGTGGCGATGAGCGGGGCAAAGCCTTTGTTTTTGAGCGCGGGATTTATTATCGAAGAAGGTTTTGAAATCGAATCTTTAGGCAGAATCGTCAACTCAATGGGCGAGATGGCGAAACGCGCAGATGTCAAAATCGTCACCGGTGATACAAAGGTTGTCGAACGCGGAAAAGGTGACGGACTTTTTATCAATACCAGCGGAATCGGTATAATTCCAAAAGATGTAAATATCGCTCCAAATCTTGCAACTGTTGGAGATGTCGTTATTCTGTCAGGTGAAATCGGACTTCACGGCATTGCGATCATGTCCGAACGCGAAGGTTTGGATTTTGAAGCTCCGATTGAATCTGATTGTGCAAATTTGAACTTTTTAGTTGATGATATTTTGACAGTGACGAAAGAAATTCACGTTTTGCGCGATCCGACCCGTGGGGGAATCGCTTCGGCTTTGAATGAAATCGCTCAATCAGCGAACGTCGGAATCAGAATTTATGATGAGAAAATTCCGGTGCCGAATATTGTTCGCGGAGCCTGCGAAATGCTCGGACTCGACCCTTATTATGTGGCAAATGAAGGTAAACTTCTCGCGATTTTGCCAAAAGAAAAAGCTGAAGAAGTTTTAGAAAAAATGCGGCAGAATGAATTTGGACAAAGAGCCGTCATAATCGGCGAGGTCGTCAATGAACATCCGCGAATGTTGATCGCAAGAACTGCTTTTGGCTCGAATCGAGTAGTTGATCTGCAGTTGGGAGAGCAATTACCGAGAATCTGTTGAAAATAGTTGGTTTCTCCTTGAGAGCAGATACGGACTGTAATTTTCGATCTGAGTTCACCTTCGCCGTTTCTCGCCAAAAGTTTGGGCAAAACTCTTTCAAATTGGGGACGTTCAAATTTTCCCCCAAAAATAATGGTATTAATACAGCAAGTTTTAAATTTTCTGACGTTTTGAGTCCCGCCTTGAGGCGGCTCACCTCCAGCGAAGCGCGGAGGTCGCACGCTGAAGCGTGGAATCAGTACTTTTGCCAAACACCAGAAAATTTAAAATGTGAACTAATTAGTTCTATTACTGATTCAAAATTGCCTCGATCTCTTTGGCATATTTGGCGCTTTCACCCAGCACCGAAATGGCCGGGGGCGACGCGGGACCCTCGAGCCCACGCCACGTCGACCCGTTGCCGGGCCAGCACGGACACAGCACGGTCATGCGCGTGATGTCGATGAGGTCGGG
>JANOEF010000435.1:0-4915 GCA_031413075.1 Acidobacteriota bacterium
CTTTCGGATGACGACAACGCCGAATTGCACGAAGAAGATACGCTTTATGCCGGAGCCGGACTCTGCGATGTTGAGGCAGTCAAAACTCTGGTCGAAGACGGCACCAAATATATTCAGGAACTAATTTCGTGGGGAACAGAATTTGACCGCGAGGGCGGAAAACTCGTTTTTACCAAAGAAGCCGCGCATTCCCGGCGCAGAATCTTGCATGCTCACGGCGACGCGACCGGGAAAGAAATTTCACGAGCCCTGATTGCACGAGCACGACAAGAAAAAAACATTTCGATTCTGCCATTTACCTCAACCGAAGGCTTGATTGTCCGAGACGGACGTTGTTGCGGGGTGCGCTACATTGACGCTCTGCTCAAAGCTCCGCGTGAAATGTTGGCCAAAGCCGTCATTCTCTGCACCGGCGGGGCGGGACAAATTTATTTGCACACGACCAACCCGGAGGTTGCCACCGGCGACGGAATGGCAATGGCATACTTTGCGGGCGCGGAAATCGCTGATATTGAGTTTGTCCAATTTCATCCGACCGTTTTGAATCTCGAAAAAGCCCCACGCTTTTTGCTTTCCGAAGCAATGCGCGGCGAAGGCGGAATTCTGCGCAACAAATACGGTGAGCGGTTTATGTTCAATTATCACGAACTCGGCGAGTTGGCTCCGCGTGATGTCGTTTCGCGCTCGATCGTCGCCGAAATGAAAAGAACCGGAACGCGCACCGCTTTCCTCGATATGACCGAAAAGGACGAAGAATATCTCAAAACCCGCTTTCCGAAAATCCACGAAACCTGCAAATTTTATAATCTGGACATTGCCAAGGATCTATTGCCGGTCTCGCCCGCCGTTCATTATTTTATGGGCGGCATGCGGACGGATTTACACGGACGTTCTTCGGTTAAAGGGCTTTACGGAGCGGGCGAAGTAACCTGCACCGGAGTTCACGGCGCAAACCGCTTGGCTTCAAATTCGTTGTTAGAAGGTTTGGTTTTTGGCGCCCGAGCCGGAGCCGCCGCTTTGGCGGATAATTACGAATTACGAATTACGAATTACGAATTGGAGAACAACGACTCTCGACTCTGGACTGAGGACTCTGGACTCTCGACTGCCGTTAAAAAGCGGGTCAAACGCGTGATGTGGGAACGGGTTGGAATCGGGCGAAATGCGGATGATTTGCGGCGGGCGGTGCGCGAATTTGAGCAAATCGAACAGGCCAAACTCGGAATCGCCTCACGGAATTTTGTGACAGTGGCAAAACTTGTGGCAAACGGCGCACTCTGGCGCGAAGAATCCCGTGGTGGGCATTATCGGGACGATTTCCCCGAAAGAGATGATGAGAAATTTCAGGTTCATTCGATTCAAAAGCTCGGCGCGGAAATTTTGAGCGATGATAAGGTAAATTTCAAAAATGGCTGAAACTATCACTTTATATCGTCCGACGGGTAAAAATGAATTAGCTCTGGTTGATGAACACAGATTTACCATTATTGGCTTGGCAAATTCTGATCTGTTGAGAGTTACTTTTACAATTCGAGTTGAAGCTGGTGAAGAAACAGTTCGTTTAATTTCCGCCAGAAAAGCGAAAGGCAAGGAAAAAGAAGATTATGAAGAAGCAAGGAAAAAATTCGACCGATAAAATCTTAGAAGTTGAATACAAAGAGAGCGATATTGAAGAATTACGAAAACTTGGCGTTGGTGAAGCGGAACTTCCGAGGGTTGGGATCAAAAAATATCGCCCTTCAAGATTTGTCACAACTCCTGCCGAATCAAAAGTTAAAATTACAATGTGGCTTGATGGCGATATTTTACAACACTTTAAGCATCGCTCAGAACCACCAAATTCTGCCCCTTATCAAACTCAAATCAATACCGAACTTCGTAAAATAATGGAGAAAGATTTAGCAATAAACAAATTGGATACCAATAATGTCCAAGAAATTGCTAAAAATAAAGAGTTTGTGCGTGCCGTAGCCGAACAATTAAAGGAGCTGATCGCGGCTTAGTTTTGATGAAATTGAAGTAATTGCGGAGTTTAGTGGATAATGGAAATAAGGAGTTACAGCAATGACACAAATTTCATTACAAGTAGCGGAAAAAAATTGGGTTGAGATTTTGCAAAAAACCTTGAAGGGCGAGGAGTTTATCATTGAAAGTGACGGAAAACCCGTTGCCAGAGTTTCACCGTATCAACCCGAATCGGATTGGTTTGGGATGGATGAAGGGAAAATTTGGATGGCGGATGATTTTGATGAAACGCCGGAAGAATTTACAGAGTATTTGGGCGAAGACGAAAAATGAATATTTTAATTGACACCAACATTTTTCTCTGGCTCTTCGGTTTTTCCAGCCGAATTTCAGCGGATGTAGAAAGTCTGTTGAAAAATAAAAATAACGAGATATATTTTTCAGCCGCCAGCGTCTGGGAAATTGCTATCAAATACAGCAGCGGAAAACTTCAACTTCCCGACAAACCTGAAATTTTCGTTCCTGACAGGATGAAACGTGCCAATTTCAAACCGCTTGAAATCAAATTTCCCCATACTCTTGCAGTCGCTAATCTTCCACAAATCCATAAAGACCCATTTGACCGTTTGATAATTGCCCAAGCACAGACGGAAAATTTAACTCTTTTATCGGCAGACGGAATTTTTGCCAGGTATAACGTAAATTTTATTGATTTAGACACTTATAAAATCTGAATGAAACTTTTAATCACCAACGGACACTTAATAGACCCCGCCGAAAATCAAAATAGCGGGAAACATCTTTTAATCGAAAACGGACGAGTGACGGCGTGGCTTGGAATCAATGACGAGTTGCCGACTGACGTTGAAACCTTTGATGCAACCGGGCTCATCGTTGCGCCCGGATTCATAGATTTGCACGTTCACTTACGCGAACCCGGTCAGGAACACAAAGAAACGATTGCGACCGGCGCGGCGGCGGCAGTGGCGGGCGGTTGGACGAGCATTTGCTGTATGCCCAACACCAAACCGATCTGCGATAACGCGGCGATTACGCGGTTTATTATCGAGCAATCAAAGCGTGCAGGACTGGCAAATGTCTTTCCGATCGGGGCCATTACCAAAGAATCCGGCGGAACCGAACTTGCCGAAATGGGCGAGATGAAAAATGCCGGAATCGTCGCGGTTTCCGATGACGGGCGACCCGTTCCAAATGCGGGAATGATGCGCCGCGCGCTCGAATATGCCAAGGATTTTGACCTCACGGTAGTTGATCATTGCGAAGACAAATCGCTCTCGCACGGAGGCGTCATGCACGAAGGGAAAATGTCGCTTTTGTTGGGATTAAAAGGGATGCCCGCGCTGGCCGAAGATATTGACGCCATGCGCGATGTTCTTTTATCGGAAGCGACCGGCGCAAAAATTCATATCGCCCATATTTCAACTAAAGGCGCAGTTGAAGCGGTTCGGTGGGCAAAATCGAAAGGTTTGCGTGTGACCTCAGAAGTTGCTCCGCATCATTTTGCACTCACCGATGAAGCAGTTGAAGGCTACGACTCTAATACCAAAATGGCTCCTCCGCTGCGTTCTCGTGAACACGTTGAAGCCGTTCTCGAGGCCATCAAAGACGGGACGATTGATGCGATTGCGACCGATCACGCCCCGCATCACGCGGACGAAAAAAATCTCGAATATGATAACGCGCCGTTTGGAATTACCGGATTGGAAACGGCGGTTGGTTTGGCATTTGAAAAACTTGTTCAGCCGGGAATTATTGATTTGGTGAGAATGGTCGAAATGTTTTCCACCAACCCGGCGCGAATTTTCGGTTTGAAAGAACGCGGAACTTTGCAAGTCGGTTCAATCGCGGATGTAACCATCCTCAATCCCGATTTGATGTGGACTTTCGATGTTAATCAAACAAAATCGAAGTCTAAAAATTCGCCGTTTCATAATCATTCTTTCAAAGGTTGTGCGGTGGCAACAATTGTCGGCGGAAAAATAGTTTATCAAAAATAAGCTCAAGCAACGGTGGAAAATAGTTACTTGAGCTTATTTTGTTTTTGATTTGAAACCACCTCTTAATATTGATAATGATTTATTTAACCCCTTTTTCGCTCAAAAGTCCTTGATAATCTTGGTGTCGTTGGAACTTACCACAATAAGTGACCTCGATAGGGAAAGCTTCCCGCTTGGACGTCATCCTTCATGTCAATTCGTCCGTTGACTCCATCAAAAACACCTGTCCCGCTACCCTTGACGATAGGATGTTGACAACGCCCAACTTTTTCTCCAACGAAATTGGGGCAGTTTTGGTATTTTGCCTCAAAATTATAAGTTGTCCTGAACGTGCCGTGGTTTCCCCGATACAAACCAACGAAGGTTTCGACACCTCTCTCATAATAAACACCGCCTGAGGTGCAATTGGCAGATTCAACAAAAGTGTAAAGACAACCCTCCAAATCTCCGGTCTTTTTAAGAGCATAAGTCGAACCAATACCTTCTGGATTGACACATTCACCGGTGGCGGCATAAAAGCTAACCCCTCCTATCTGTTCCAGTTGGGCAGGTAATTCCGGCAGTCCGGCAAAGGCAAACACTGAAATCATAAGGATTAGTGTGATGACCGAGTTGATGTAACCAAATAGTTTAATGATATTTTTTTTCATAGTTTTTTCTCCTTATTTTTATTGAGAGTAATTTTTGCTCTCTATTTATAAACGCGATAGTTTTACTAACGGGCAGTCAGAATTTATAAAATATTGACTTTTGAGCTGATTAGGCATATTTTTAGGCAACTATAGAAAAAAATTCGACACCATGATTGAAAAGGAAAATCAGGTCAACGGGATAACCGAACAGTTGAAAAAATGGAGGCAAGGTCAAGACTCCGAAGTGAATAACGTCCTGCTGAATCTGGTTTATGACGAACTGCATCGGCAGGCGCATCG
>JANOEF010000436.1:0-3951 GCA_031413075.1 Acidobacteriota bacterium
ATTCCTAACCCGAGCACTTCAACTTTTACGACCAATTACACTATTAACGGAACTTCGCAAAATCTGGTCGTCCGATACAACAATGTCACCAGCAGTCCGGCCACCGGATGCGCCGCCTGCACTGCTCAAAATTCATTCGCCTCTCCGGTGCCTGAACCGAGTGCCGCATCGAGTATGACCCAAGAGGATGCGGCGCACCTCAAATGGGCAAATATCAAAGGTGCGGGCGCGGTTAATGCCATCGTGCCCTTTCCTATTCAGATGTTTGATTCACGCGAAGGGCTACCGATTGATGATACTGCAGCTGCGACCGCCAGTTTCGGAGCGACAAATGTTCCGTCTGCCGGAGTGATGAGCATGGTTGATATTGACGTGGCAAACTTAAGACGTTTTCTAAAGGGTGATTTTAACGGGCTTTTCCCCACTATTACGCCATTTGCAGTTAGTCAAACCAGAGGTTTGAATCATGGCGATGTCCCGGATATCAAAGGCTGGGTAGTGTATGTCTCAGACCGGCGCGGCGATTACGATTTTGACGGGGAATACGACATGGAAGATATTTTCCCGGACGGCGTTCTGCAGTTCAATGAAGATGTGAATCGGAATGGAATTTTAAACACCGATTACGGGCGCGAAGCGGCTTCTTTTTCGACCTCGGTCGCCCGTGGACAAGCCGCTACCGCCGACCATCTCTATTATCGGCGCGGGGTCAGGCTCATCAATGGCTCGGTGCTTCCCGGCGATTACAATACGGCGACGCCGGTGGATACCAGAGGGTTTACCTTTGTTTCGGAAAACGGGGTTTATATCAAAGGAAATTATAATGCCACCGGAGCGGCTACCAGCGGATCAACCGCGGTCACCCCGCCCGAAAACTATTCGCCCCAAAATACTGCCAATCACATCCCGGCCGCAATTGCCGCAGATGCCGTAATTGTTCTTTCAAATAACTGGAATGACGCACAGAGTTTTTCTTCTCCGTTCAGTCAGTCGGCCCGGGTTGCTACTCCGACAGTGGTCCGGTTTGCGATGCTTTCCGGAGACAACATCACCGGACTCAGCACTTTTTATCAACCGAGTTATTTTGGCCAAATGAACGGGGGAATCATCAATTTCAAGAGGTTTTTAGAAAATTGGTCAAGCGTTCGACTAAATTACTCCGGCTCTCTCATTAATCTGTTTAATTCACGAAATAACATTGGTTTCATTAAAAGCCAACAGACTCTCTACATTCCGCCCCGTCGGGACTGGACTTTTGATACGACTTTTCTGGATGTCAACCGACTTCCTCCCGGCACTCCGTATATTTATTCGATCACCTTTACGGGTTTTCAACGGGTCAACCAATAAAAGTCAGCAAATTTAAATAAAGGGCGCGAGTAAAAATTATTCGCGTCTTTTTAGTTTGCTAACTTGCAAAAGCCCTTTCGGAAAAGCTAACTTTAATCTGATGAACGAGTTTTTGGTAGATTCCTACGGCAGACAGATCCGAGATTTACGTATCAGTGTCACCGACCGCTGTAATTTTCGCTGTTTTTATTGTTTGCCGAATAATGAGCCGACTCAGGCCCGAAAAGAAAAACTTCTTTCATATGAAGAAATAACCTACATTTCCGATATTTTTGTTTCGCTCGGAATCGAAAAAATTCGGCTCACCGGCGGTGAGCCGCTGCTTAGAAAAAACCTGGAAAAACTGGTCGAAAATCTGTCACATTTAAAACCGAATTTGCGGGATGTGGCGTTGACCACCAACGGCTTTCTTTTTCCTGAACGCGCTCAACTACTGCAATCGGCGGGACTCGACCGGGTGACGATTTCAATTGACAGCTTGAAACGCGAAAAATTTGAAAAAATTACCGGAGTTGACGCACTGGCAGAAACTTTAGCCGCTATTCAGTCAGCCAAAAAACATAATTTTCAACCGGTCAAAGTTAATTCGGTGATCGTTCGCGATTACAATGATGATGAAGTGGTTGATTTTGCCAATTTCGCCCGTGAAAATGAAATAAGTTTTCGTTTCATTGAGTTTATGCCGCTTGATTCGGGGCACGAATGGGAGCGTGGACAGGTTGTTTCGGGTCGGGAAATTTACCAAAAGATCAATCAGGTTTTTCCGCTCAAACTAAAAGACACTTCGCGCGGGAGCGAAACGGCGTGGAAATATCAGTTTGCCGACGGCGTCAAAGGCGAGATCGGCATTATTGCGCCGGTCACAGAAATGTTTTGCGGACAATGTTCCAGAATTCGCCTCACGGCTGACGGTCAAATCCGGACCTGCCTTTTTTCTAATACCGAGCATAATTTGCGCGATGTCGTCCGAAGCGGTGCCGCTCGAGGAGAAATTATTGAATTTATTCGCGGCGTGGTGTTCAAAAAAGAACCGCGCCATTACATAAACGATCAAAAATTTGTTCAGCCGACGCGAACCATGAGCTTTATCGGCGGCTAAGAATCTAAATACCGTAACTAACCAACTATGAGAAAAATATTATTAACGATACTGATTGTAACTCTCTTATTTACAATCGCTTGTCAGACTTCGACCGAGGTTCAGAAAGAAACTGTTATCGAGCCTTCGAATAAAGAGATGCAAGTCAAACCGTTCGAAGATTTTTTAGTGGACTTTAGCTCCGATCCGGCACAGCTCAAAGCGGGTGAGCCGATCCAGATGGTTTTTACGATCAAAAATGCCAAAGGCGAAACGGTTAAAGATCTGCAAATCGTTCACGAAAAACCGGTGCACCTCTTGATCGTGTCGGATGATCTGGTCGAATTTTATCACGAGCACCCGGAGCCTCAGACGGACGGTAGTTGGAAAGTTCCCTTTACCTTCAAAAATGGAGGCAAATTCAAAATTTACACAGATTTTGCGCCGAAGGACGCCAAGCAAACAGTTAAATCATTTTCTGTCGAAGTGGCGGGAAATAAACGTCCGGCCGAAGAGTTAAAAGCTGATGCAAAGGCGGAAAAAACGGTGGACGATCTCTTTGTAACCTTAAAGAGCGATGGCGAAATTACGTCAGGAAAAGAGTTGACACTTAATTTTCAGGTTTTTGATGCAAAAACGAAAAAGCCGGTCACCGATTTGCAAAATTATTTGGGTGAAAAAGGACATTTTGTCGTCATCAGCCGCGATCTAAGAGATTTTGTCCACGCACATCCGATTTCCCGCGACAATGCAAAAAGCGAACATGATCATGGCAGTGAAGCTAAACCGGCCGAAAAATTGGCCGGTGTTGACGCAGAATCAATTGTTTCGGTGAATCTGACGTTTCCGGCTTCGGGTCTTTATAAGATTTTTGCTCAATTTAAGCGCAATGACAAAATTACGACGGTGCCCTTGGTGATAGATGTCAAATTGGGCGATGGATCAGCCGATTACAGCCAATCGGTCGAAGTCCCGAACGATGCTTATAAAATAACGGTTTCTAAAGATGGTTATGCTCCGGGCGAGGTTAAATTTCCCAAAGGCCGGTTTAAGAAGTTGGCTTTTTATCGGGCTGATGCCGAAAATTGCGGAGATGAAGTGGTATTCAAATCGCTCAATATCCGCAAAAAACTTCCGGTTGGCAAGCTCGTGATCATTGATTTACCCAAAGATTTTTCGGGTGAACTTGCGTTTGCCTGCGGAATGGATATGCTCAGAGGGAAAATTGTGGTCGAGTAGGCACAACTCCCAAATTTCGATAAAGCCCGGGTCACAAGGGAAACGCTGATTGAGCAGATTGACGCCAATTGTTTTTTGAATTATTTCCGTGTCAATCTGCTCAATCCGTAAAATCAGCGTCTAATTTTACTCAATTTTAATCGCAACATAGTTTTTATCAGAAATACTTCAGAGAATAAGACTATTCCGCCCGAAATTGAGATTAATCATTTGAGAAGTAACCGGGACAAGTTGTAAGATTTAGCCTAATTATTATGAGACGAGCCAAAATTTTAGCCACTATC
>JANOEF010000437.1:0-1682 GCA_031413075.1 Acidobacteriota bacterium
CGACGTGATCCTCTGCGAACGCGGCATCCGCACGTTTGCAACTCACGCCCGCAACACGATGGACTTGTCCGTCGTGCCTGCCGTCCAGCGTCTGACGCATCTGCCGATAATCGTCGATCCTTCGCACGGAACCGGCCACAATTACATGGTAAACCCGCTCGCCCGCGCCGGTGTCGCCGTTGGAGCCGACGGACTAATCATCGAGGTCCATCCATGTCCCGAAGAAGCTCTCTGTGACGGCGCACAGGCTCTGACTTTGGAACAATATACGGAACTGGTCGGGCAAATGCAGGCGATTTATGAAGTCGTCAACCATGAAAAAATGGCCTTGGCGACCGTTTAGGAATTTGAGGTTTAGCGCCGCGAATTACTGTCATCGGTTGAAACTCATTGTTGGTAGAGCAAAAACGATTTGGGTATTAGATCCTGAACCCTTGCTGAATATAATGTTTTCGATTTAATATTCGGTTTGGTTTAATGATTAATTTTGAGTAGAATATTGAAATGTTACTTAGCAAAGAAAAAATTCGAAGGTTTATGTGGTTTTGTTTGGGCATCGTCTTTTCATTGAGCATTTTGCTCGCCTTACAGAAATTATTCGGTTCTACCGAGTAACTCCTTAAAAGAAAGTTTGCCGGGTTTAATAATCAGAGTTGTTCGATTTGAGTTCTGAGTCCCTGGTTCAGCAGGCGACCGCCAGCGAAGCGCGGCAGTTTGACCGCCTGAAGGCAGGACTCAGAGCGAAATAAATCTCTAAGCAGGTCAGCAAAAGTTTTACGACATTTTGAAAAATCAAGATAAGTTTGCAAATAGTTGATTAACTTGGTTTTTTGGGTTTTCTTCATTGTCCATTGTTAATTGTGCATTGGTGCTTATGATGATTTGAACTAAAAGAATTCATCATAAATTTACTATTTTTAACCCTTGCTTTTTACCTTCTAAAACCAATTCCAATGGTAAAACCGTGAGCCTTATAATTACCTGCAAAACTATTTTGCGGCGCAACCGGAATCGTTCTATTGATTGAAAAGATTGCGGTTATGCCGACATTCATCCAAACTCCTGAAACTCGTCTCGCATATCCGCCCGAAAAACTGTATCCGCCTGTATTGTTAAGTGCCGGGGTGAAGGCAGCGTTCGAAAGAGCATTGGTGGTCATTCCGGTACCGAATAAAACCTTTGATTTTTGATTGAGTTTGTATGCGCCGCCAAAGTTTATCAGATGAACATTTTTTGCTCCGATATTTTGCGTGGCAAGTGTGGCGTTGCTCGTTTTATCTAACACGTTCAGTTGTTCAAAGGCTTTGGCGTAGTTGTAAAAACGATAGTCGAAATCAAAGAAAACTCTGTCATTTGGTTGGATTTTGACACCAAATTCGGCAATGAACGGCAGCTTAAAAGGGACACGCACATCTAATCGAACCGGAAAAAGCTGCAATCCCTGGGCGGTGATGACTGGTTGAATTGAATCAAGTGTGCCTTGCAAATTATATTTTCGCGCCGTTTTGAAATTGAAGCCGAAATTTACTTTTTTAGTTGGGCGATAATGTAAATTGAAACTTGCCCCGAATCCGCCGATTTCTTTGACATCCAAACGGCTCAATTTGAATGATATTTCCATTGATCCGACCGGTTTACGAGAGTTAATTGATGGATCAAAGATCGTCCATGCCGCCAGTGGC
>JANOEF010000438.1:0-2963 GCA_031413075.1 Acidobacteriota bacterium
TCACGCTCTCGCGCGTGACCAGCGACTGGCCCAGGTCACCCTGGAGCAGTTGGCCCACATAACGCAGATACTGCACGGGCAGTGGCTGGTCCAGCCCCAGTTGCTGCATCCGAATATTGTTACTATTTACGACGTTGGCAGTCACGAAGGAATCAATTATATAGCCACCGAATTTGTCGAAGGAGAAACTGTCCGCGAATTAATCGGAAAAGGCCTCAAAATAAAAGAGGTTCTAAATCTCATCATTCAAGCCTGTGAAGCCATCGCCGCCGCTCATTCACGCGGTATTATTCACCGCGACATCAAACCCGAAAACATTATGATTCGCCCTGATGGTTACGTCAAAGTCCTTGATTTCGGACTGGCAAAACTTTCAGAACTTGATTTTCAAACCATCAGGAATTTTACCAAAACAGCCAAAGGCGTGATTATCGGCACCCCCGCTTATATGTCGCCCGAACAGGTGTCTGACGAAAATGTTGACCATCGGACCGACCTCTGGAGTATCGGTGTCGTGCTTTATGAATTGCTGACCGGCGTCAATCCCTTCAAAAAAGAAAACCGGCAAAATACCTTTCAAATGATTTTATCGGGTTCGCCTCCTTTGGCCAGTTCGATCAACCCGGAAATTCCGCCTGAACTCGACCAGATATTAATCAAAGCTCTGGAAAAAGATGCAGATTTAAGTTATCAGACCGCTTCGGATTTACGCGCCGATTTGAAACGGTTCAAACGCGAAGTTGACTCGTCTCCGTCATGGAGTAAAGGTGAGGGCAACGCCCGACAACCTCGAACGACCCTTTCCCGAAGTCCATTGATGATGTTGACAGTCGCCTTTCTAATATTAGCTTTGCCGGCAGCAATCGTTTGGTATTTTTTCAACAACACCCGTCAATCGGTCAAAGGAATTGATTGGAATAAAGCCCAAAATGTCCAGTTGACCGAACAAAGTGGAAACGAACATTTTCCTTCGCTGGCGCCGGATGGAAAATCTTTTGTCTTTGCATCGGACACAAAAGGAAATTTTGACATCTATTCACAGCGAGTGGGTGGCAAAAATACAAAAAATTTAACTGAGGACTCAACCGCTGACGATACCCATCCTGCTTTTTCGCCGGACGGAAATCGCATTGCTTTTCGCTCTGAACGCTCCCCGGCCGGAATTTATGTGGTCGAAATTACGGGCGAGAATTTGCAAAAGGTCTCCGACATCGGTTTTCATCCCTCGTGGTCGCCGGACGGCAAAGAACTTGTGGTCAGCACCTTTGGGATGAGTGCACCGAATGTCCGCACCGGCACTAATAATTCAATCCAAATTATCAATCTTGAGACCGGTGCAAAAAGGCTTTTGACCAACCAAGAAGGAACATTTCCCAGCTGGTCACCAAACGGTAAACGAATCGCCTATTGGTTTTATCCCTCGGCTTTGGGCAGACGGGATATTGCCACGATTGCCGCTGACGGGAGCGGTGAACCAATTGTCTTGACCAATGATTTTGGTGTTTCAAATTGGAATCCGGTCTGGTCACCGGATGGCAAATTTCTTTATTTTGTCAGTGACAAAAACGGTAATTGGAATTTTTGGCGGGTGGCCATTGACGAAAATACCGGCCGGGCTTTGAGCGAACCGGAACCAATTAACGCTCCGTCAAAATCCAGCCGCCATTTGGCATTTTCCGCAGATGGAAAGAAACTGATTTATGTTCAATCTGAATCTCAATCAAATATTCAAGGCGTTGAATTTGATGACAAGAACGAAAAGATTGTCGGCATTCCTGCTTGGATTACAACCGGAGACCGTGAAGTTACCCGGGCCGAACTTGCGCCGGATGGCAAACAATTTTTGATGCGTCAAATTCGCCGCACCCAAGATGATATTGTGGTCGTCACTCGTGATGGAAGCAGTTGGCGCGACATTACCAATGACGTTCATTATGACCGTTATCCGCGTTGGTCGCCCGATGGTTCACAAATCGCTTTTGCCTCAGACCGAAGCGGAAGCTATGAAATTTGGCTTTGCAGCAATGATGGTACAAACTTGCGCCAAATTACTTTTTTCAATGATGCTTCAACTGGCACTTCTTTTCCTGTCTGGTCGCCTGATGGCAAGCGTTTGTCATATCAAAGAGGAGTGGAAACCTACCTTATTGACATCTCAAAAAATTGGAACGAGCAAATTCCAGTTAGGCTCCCGAAATCTGAAAAAGGTAATTCTTTAGTTGTCTGGGATTGGTCGCCTGATGGCAAAAAATTGGTGGGCGGATTCAGATCTGAAGGTGTGTTGGGAGTTTATTCTTTTGAAACAAATAGTTTTACCCGGTTCAGTAAGGTTCAGGAATCCATCCCTGCCTGGTTGCCGGACAGCCGCCGGTTTGTTTACCCGTCAGGCAATAAAGTATTTTTAGCCGATTCGGAAACTAAAAAGATTAAAGAATTATTAACTACCCAACCGACCGAAGCTCCCCGCAGTCCGTTTGTCAGCCGTGACGGGAAGTTTCTCTACTATGTCTCCCACTCCAGCAAATCTGACATTTGGTTATTGGATACCTCGAGTAACTAATAAAACATTGCCTTTTCAATCTGGTTCATGCTATAACCTTTTTTATGGAGTTTTTTTCATATAATCCAACTAAACAACATCTCGCCAAACTCGGCATCGCGCCGAAAGAATCCTGTTGTTCCTAAAAATCAATTCATAATTCCGCAAAATTTTACCGACTCACGGATTTTTGTTTTTTCAGAATCCGCAAGTTTCGCTTTTTGATGTATCATCTTAACGATTTAATCATTTGTCCATTGATTCATTTTTTCATTACTCGATGAATCAATGGATTAATGGATAAGTAATGAATCAGAAATAAGATGCTGCATTTAGAAACTTTGCAGAAACGCATCATTAAGCCGCAGAGCGGCACAAAGAAAGTAGCCAGAGGTGCAACCTCTGGTTAGTTTGACAATATTTT
>JANOEF010000439.1:0-7708 GCA_031413075.1 Acidobacteriota bacterium
CGGATTTTGGATTTTGGATTTTCTTAGTCTCTTCTTTTTTTGTCCAAAACATATCCAAAATCAGAAGCCCCGCCCCAACACAAATCGCCATATCGGCGACATTAAAGATCGGATAATACCAGTCTTTGTAATGGACTTGGATAAAATCAACCACAAAACCGAGCCGAATGCGGTCGGTCAAATTTCCAACAATTCCGGCCAGAAGTAACGCCAGCGCGCCGAGCAGTCGGTCGTCTGTTTTAGGTACTCGCCAAAAATAGAACAAAACTAAAACTGCCGCAACGCCGGCGATTGATGAAAGAACCCACCGCCCCGAATCGCCATGACTGTCAAACATACTGAAGGCGACGCCCGTATTTTCCGCATAGACGAAATTCAGGAAATCGGTCACGATGTTCATCTCGCCGCCAAAACGTAATTTGCGAACCGCCCAGGCCTTGGTGGTTTGGTCAATCATAACGACCGCCGCCGCTGCCAGCAGATAGCCTATTTTCCAAAAAATATCTGTTCTTTTCATTTATTCAGTATAAGGGAAAATTGCCTTTGGTGCCTTATGGCTTTTCCACCAATTTGCATAGCAAACATCCGTGCAGCCGATGGCATAAGTGACAACTTTCCATTTTCCGCCCGTTTTCTTCATCAAGGCAAAGAAATTATTGTCAAACATATCGGCATCAATCGCTTCCTGATATTCCGTCCCTTTATAATTCGGTTTGCCGCCGCGCAAATTTTGCGGATCGCCGCCAACAAAAGCCCAGGTCCCGTTACTTTTCAATTGTTCAACGGAAAACTGGATCTTTTGTTTCAATTCTTTTTCCACCGGAACCCGCAAAGCACTCAGAATCGCGGTGCGCTCGGTTGAACCTTTCGCCGGCGTATAAACTTTTTGCGCCATTGAAACTGCCGAGAGCGCAAATATCACCAACAAGCTACATAATGACTTTTTCAGCATAATTTATTCCTATTTCAAATGTTTAGTCGCAACGTATGGATGTTCGGGGTTTACTACCAATTTTTGTTGTTTCGGGTCAATCAGAACGTCCATATCTTCCATCGGAATTACACCTAATAAAACTTCGGCATTACCGGGTAAGACAATAGCACGAACAGTAGTTGAGCGGTTTTCAAAACGAACTTCGACGGGTCCGACCACTTCAAGTTCCAAAAGACTTTCATCCGCCAAACGGCTAAATTGTTTCTCAATCAAAGGCAAATCAAGTTGAGCTTTAACATTTTCATTGATTGCCAACATATAAGCACCGCTATCAACTAAAGCATTTACTGTGACTTGTTTAATCTCACTTTCTTTTATAAACCCACGCCGATGAAGCACAATATCATCAACGCTAATCAACGATACTCGCAGATGAAATGGTTTAAAACAATTTGCCCGCCAAAACACGAATAACACCACTTATTTTCGTGTCTTTCGCGTATTTCGCGGGCAATCGTCCGGTTAATTAAGCAGTTACTGATTTCTCAATCTCGCCCAACGCTTCCAAACATCTTTCGCAAGCCGTCGGATAGCGTTCTGATTCACCCACCCGAGGTGAATAATTCCAACAACGGTCACATTTTACGCCATCAGCTTTTAAGATTTTGACGCTAAAATCATCGCTTTCGTGGACTTCGACTTGTGAAACGATAAAGATAAAACGCAAATCGTTGAAATAATCGAGCAAGAAGTAAGTTGTGTCTTTGTCAACATTTAAGATGACCTTTGCTTCGAGCCCTGAACCGATCAGTTTTTCGTTTCGCGCTTCTTCCAATTTTTTCAAAACACTATCGCGGATCGAGAAAATACGTTCCCAATTCGCCATCAGTTGTGAATCATCGGCGCTCGAAACAGCTGGAAATTCAGCCAAATGCACCGATTCAAGTGGTTGATTCGGCAGATTTTCAAACGCTTCATCTGCGGTAAAAGCGATAATCGGCGCGAGCAAACGGCACAAAGTATCGGCAATTTTATACAATGCCGTTTGGGCTGAGCGTCTTTCGGCTGATTTCGGCGCCGAGGTGTAAAGCCGGTCTTTGATGATGTCAAAATACTGCTGCGACAAGGTAACCGTGCAAAAATTGTAAAGCGCAGAATAAACGACCTGAAAATCGTAAGTTTCGTAACCTTTCAACACCTTTTTAGTCAATTCCGACAAACTCGCTAATGCCCAACGGTCAATTTCGAGCAGATTTGTTACCGCATCAGTTTCGGGATCAAATCCGTCCAAGTTTCCGAGAGCGTAGCGTAAAGTATTGCGAATCTTACGGTAAGCATCCGTTACGCGGTCAAGAATTTCTTTTGAACAGCGCATATCTTCGGTAAAATCAACCGCCGCCGCCCATAGTCTGAGAATCTCTGCACCTGATTGTTTGACGATTTCGTTTGGCGAGGTGACATTACCGAGTGATTTCGATTGCTTTCGGCCTTCGCCGTCAACTACCCAACCGTGCGTAATTACCTGCTTATAGGGCGCAGAATCGTGCGCCGCGATTCCGCACATCAAACTCGAATTAAACCAGCCGCGATATTGGTCGCCGCCTTCCAGATAAACGTCCGCCGGAAAATGCAGGGTTTCGCCGCGAGTTTCTAAAACTGCCACACTCGACGAACCCGAATCAAACCAAACATCTAAAATATCGGTTTCTTTAGCAAAATTGGTTGAATTGCATTTTTCACATTTATAACCTGCGGGAAGCAGTTCACTCGCTTCTTTGTTATACCAGGCGTCCGCCGTCTCTTTGGCAAAAATGTCCGCCACGTGATAGATAACTTTTGAATCAATGACAACGTGCGAACAATCATCGCAATGAAAAGCGATAATTGGGACACCCCACACGCGCTGCCGCGAAACGCACCAGTCGGGACGCCCCTTGAGCATATTCGCCATTCGTCCTTCGCCCCAGACGGGATGCCATTTGGTTTCGGCAACTTCGCGTAAGGCCTGCGCCCGCAAAGATTTATCACCCGCATTGTCCATCGAGATAAACCATTGTGGCGTGGCTCGATAGATAACAGGTTTGTGCGACCGCCAGCCGTGAGCGTAACGGTGATTGTAGTCTTCGGCGTGGAGCAAGGCACCGCTTTCGCGCATAAATTCAACGATTTTAGGATTCGCCTTGAAAACAAATTCACCGGCAAAATGTTCTACTTCGGCTGTAAATTTTCCGCCGTTATCCACCGGGCAATAAACTTCTAAACCGTAGCGTTGACCGATATAAAAGTCGTCCGTTCCGTGTCCGGGTGCAGTATGAACTAAACCTGTTCCGGCATTTTTATCGCTCTTTGTATCTTCGTCACCCGCCGAATTGTCACCCAAAGTGACGTGCTCACCACACATCACCAGCGAATCACGCTCGAGCCAGGCGTGACGGCACACCAGTCGGTCAAGTTTGTCGCCTTTGAATTTGGCGAGTTGTCGGCTTGCGTCAAATCCGCATTTTTCTGCAACTTCCTTAACTAATTCAGTGGCAATGACATAAACCTCGTCGCCAACTTCAACCGCCGAATATTCAAAATTCGGGTTGACCGAAATACCCAAATTGGCGGGCAATGTCCACGGCGTAGTTGTCCAGATGATAAATTTTACATTTTTGCCGGCAAGAGTTGAATCTATGGTGCTTGTATCGGATTTTAAAGGAAATTTGACGTAAACCGACGGCGACACCACATCTTTGTATTCGACTTCTGCTTCGGCCAGTGCCGTTTGGTCATAAACGTCCCAATAAACGGGCCGCGCTCCGCGATAGACATAACCGCGCTCGACAAATTTACCGAATAGTCGCGCCGTTTCCGCTTCGTATTCGTGCGACATCGTTAAGTAAGGCGTGGCCCATTCGCCCAAAATTCCGAGCCGTTGAAAATCACGAGTCTGATTATTCATCGCCGTCGCAGCATGGTCACGGCAGATCTTGCGGAAAGTATTGGTTGGAATTTCCTCTTTATTTTTGCCTTTTTCTTTGAGTTTGCGCTCAACATAATTTTCGATCGGCAAACCGTGGCAATCGTAACCGGGAACATACGGCGAGCAAAAACCCATCATTGTCCGAGATTTAACCACAAAGTCTTTCAAAATTTTATTGAGCGCGGTGCCGATGTGAATATCGGCATTGGCATACGGCGGACCATCGTGCAAGATGAACTTTTGCTGATCTTGACGCGATGCTTGAATCGTTTCGTAAAGTCTGGCATCAGTCCATTTTTTCAAACGGGCCGGCTCGGCTTGCGCTAAATTCGCTTTTTGGGAAAAATTCGTTTTCGGTAAATTAACGGTTTTCTTTAGTTCTAGTGGCTCTGTCATAAATAAAAATCCAATCTTATCATTACTCAAACACTTAAAAAAATGTTGCCCGCGAATAAACGCGAATTGACGCGAAAAAATCAAAAATTAGCGAAGATTCGCGGAAATTGGCGGGCACATAAAAAATCCCGAATCTTTCGACTCAGGACTCACGGCACAGCAAGATTTTTCGTTCCAACTTTACCGGTCGTTGTCCTCCAAAATACTGATGCTAATTATGATGTTAAAATTTCTCATCGCTTTTCAGTTATCGCAGTTTTTCTGAATTTAGTCAATGTTCAATGATTTCTTACCTGGCAAAAACATAATCGCTTTTGGCCCTGACTGTTGAATTTGGTTGATTAACGATGACTTTGATTTGCCGGCGGTCACCTTTTTGCGGCGGATCTGGTGGGTAATAGCCGATGCTGTATTGAAAACGGAGTTCGTCCGCAATTTGGCCGAACACTTTGCTCAAATCTTTTAATTTTTCGGCTTTGAAAAATTGTCCGCCTGTTTTTTTCGGGATTTCCTTCATAAATTTATCCCCCTCATCGGTGCGAAAATTTGAATCGAATTGAATGGTGTAAACTTGAGTTCCCGTCTCTTCGGCAGCTTGGATGCTGGTTTGATAGGTTTGGACAGGCTTTGCGCCTTTCGGTTGGTCCCAACTCCACGCTTCTTGCCCATCGGTAAATAGGATCAACGCTTTACGACCGGGCAAGCCTCTAAAAATACGATTGATAATTCCTTCAACGGTGGCGTAAAGATGCGTTCCGGCACCGGTCGTCAAATTGTAAATAGCTGTTTTCAACATTTCACGGTCACGAACTTTGCTGTTGAGAATATAGGCTTTGCGGTCGAAGGCAATTCCGATGGCGCGGTCATTCGGACGCAATTGGTCAACGAAGGCCATCGCCGCTTTTTTCAAATCATCAATTACGGGTTTGACCGAATCACTCCGATCAATCATCAAAACCACGGTAAAAGGCTCGTCAACCGACTTAAAGTACTCAATTTCCTGCTTCGCGCCATTTTCAAAAATCTGAAAATCCAATTGTTTCAAATTTCGAATAAACACGCCGTTCTTGTCCAAAACGCTGACAGGAACACTTACCAGATTTGTTTCGACGCGGATAACTTCATCATCTTCAACCGGCGGAGGTGTCGCCGTCGGAGTCGGTGTTTGTCCATAAAAAATAGTACCAGCCAGCAACATTATTAAGACACATAGAAAATGTTTCAGTTTCATATTTATGATTGTTGTAGAAAATTCTGTTTTCGAGATAATTTTTCACCAAATATCATTGATCAACAAATCCTGATAAGAATCCTGTCGGCGAATCAATTCAACTTCCCCGTTTTTCTTGATCAAAACCACGGCCGGAAGCTGACGGGCATTGTATTGAAACATCTGAGCGATCGAATATGCGCCACAATTAAGTAAGGCCAGAACCTCATTCGGCTCCACATTTTCGGGTAAGAGACGATAATCCGGAAGTCTGCCGTGGCCTTCGATGTCAAAATAAACATCTCCGCCATCACACAAAGGCCCGGCAACTTTGTAAGGGGTTGAATGATTTTCGCTCGCCCGCTCTGCCGAAATCAAGTGATAATACCATTTGTAAGTTTCCATCGAGAGCAAGATATTAAATCCGGCATCGGTCAGAATCCAGTGGTCGGTGGTCAGTGGCGCGATAGCGGGGCGGTCAGATTCTTTATCGCCTTCTGCCCACTGATCACTAGCCACTGAACACTTTCTCGACTTTTTATTTCTGACGGTCGTCAAACAAATTCCGGCGTCGGCAATTACACTTCGACCGGGTTCGAGCAACAGCGTCAGATTTTTTAAGTCGGAGTGATCGTCTTCGGAAATTGCCTTCCAGGCGGCTTTTAAGGCTGAGGCCGGGGAAAAATCAGAGGCAAAAAGTTCCGCGTTTTCGGCATTCATTGCTTCGGCTAAACTATTGTCACGCAGATAATTAACCGGAAATCCGCCACCTAAATTCAGGTGCGACAATTGATGCCCGGTCGTTTTGGCAACTTCGCGCAGTTTTTCGACCAAAAACATCAACGCCGTGGTGTAAGGTTCTTCATTCGGGGTCTGCGAGCCGACATGCAGATGCAATCCGCAAATATTGACGTGTTCATCATCAAAAGCCCACCGCCGAAACGCGGTGAGAGCGTCGTCAAAAGTCATCCCGAATTTTGATGAATTCATCGCCGTTTTTAATCCCGGGTGCGTCGCCGTCTCGATTTCGGGAACGATCCGCAACGAAACATTGGCGCGTTTCCCAACGTGGCGCGAAACTTTTTCGATCAATTCAAGTTCATACAGCGAGTCACATTGAATCGCGAAAATTCCCCAGACGATTGCCTCTTCGAGTTCCTGCTCGGTTTTCGAGGTGCCGTTAAAAATTATCTGTTTCGGTTCAAAACCGATTTCGATAGCCTTAAAAAGTTCGCCGCCCGAATTGACTTCCAAATCACTTCCGGCTTCTTTGACGGCTCGCAAAATCGCCATATTTGAATTGGCTTTGGCGGCGTAACAAACCTTTAATTTACAATCAATGACGCCCTGAACGGCTTGCAAACGATTGAGGTTGTGGCGAATTCTCTGTTCGCTGAAAACAAAAAGCGGCGTGCCGAATTTTCCAGCTAATTCAACCGTAGAAACGCCGTCAATTGAAAGCTGATTATTTTGTATTTCGAGATAATTTTCGATTTCCCAAGACATAACGATTTTGGATTTTAGATTTTAGATTTTGGATTTGTGATTTGTGATTTATGATTTTGGACTTATTTTTTTTACTATTCACTACTCACTATTTACTAACCACACTGCTCACTGCTCACTGCTTACTGCTTACTGCTTACTGCTCACGCCCTTCCGCACCCGGTACCGCGCCACCACCGGCATCCCGTCGGCGTTCTCGCGCGCCACCACGATCTCGTCCCGGCCAAAGGCCACCCGCCCGTACATCGGCATCGCCGGGGACACGGTGACTGCGCCCAGCAGGACGCCGACAGGATTGTAGACATCAAACCGGGTTGTCGCGGTGTCCAGGCCCGGATCCAGGCGCACCCAGCGGTTGCCGAGCCGATCGGCGGTGACCGCCACGAAGGCCGGGGCGACGGCCGGGATGTCCTCCAGCCTAAAGGTACGCCGGAGATTGTCCTCGCCGAAGTCCGTGCCCACCTCGCGGATGGCCCGATCCACCTCGGCCCGCTTGCGCTCGGCCGTCACTGGCGCCGGGGTCCAGGTCCGCCCGAAGATCCCGGTCGTGTCGCCTCCCTTGGGGGAGACGGCGATCCGCGGTTCGGCCGACCACCCCAGGAGGAAGCCACCGACCGGGTTGAATCCCGAGACGATCCGGGGCGTCAGCGGCACCGGCCGGACCATCTGGGCCTGCTTGGGGCCGTCCCCGTTGGTG
>JANOEF010000440.1:0-5662 GCA_031413075.1 Acidobacteriota bacterium
GCCTCCCGCCGTCGCGCGCCGCGGTGCGTATATCGCGCCCAATACTGTGCTCATGCCGAGCTACGTGAACATCGGCTCGTATGTAGATAGCGGCACGATGGTCCAAAAGCAGTAGTTTGTGCTGTATCGAAAGTGCTACTAAAACTAACCCGCCCTTCGACCTCGGTGCCGGCGACCGATGAACGGTCATCTGTATGCCGCCCGAATCTAAAGTTGATACCGCCTTTCAATAAATGATTTCCTTGCACAAAGGTCAAATTGTCAACAAATTGCCAAGTTCTGACACTTCTTGAATTTCCGCGCACATTAGTGTTCGGAGTCGTCACTAAATTAAAAGTATAATTGGCTGAAGCAACAGTTTCGGGAGCAATAAAATCAAAAGTGAAGGCACTATATCCCAAAATAAACTCATTGGTAGTGTTACTATTCGGCGAAAATCTATGATTTATTGCCAAATTTTTTGGAGTTCGATCAGTATAAACTAAAATTGGAGTTCCCGGAAAAGCCGAGCCACCACCATTGACCGAATCGCCGAATGACTGTTGTCGGCCTTCTGCATAACGTCCATAAATGACATTTGTATCCGAAAATTTATAATCAAGCCGGGTCACAAAATCATATTGTTTTTCCCTTTGCGGAACTAGAAAGTTAAAGCCTGCAATATTCAATCCATCACCTGCCGCAAAATCATTTGGCAGCGGCATCGAATTGATGACAGAAAGTAAAGCCGGATCAACCCCAATTCCTGATGGGTTTGCCGCAACATTGTAACTGGCAATACAATTGGTGGTGACCGCCCCGCCACAAGTCGGCAATAAAGCTGCACCACTTGCATCAACGGTTGCTCCCGTTGCTCCAGCAGGGATATTTCTCAAACCTGTTCCACTCGCATAGCGGAACAAACCTGCTCGTGCCTGTTGAGTATAAACCGTTCTGGATATACGACTTGTTTCGAGCGCACTTAAAAATTGCAGATTGACGAAGAAGAATGCTTTGTCTTTTAGCAATCTAAATGGAGTGCCTTCGCCAATGCCAAAATTTGGAATCGGTCCGCCAAAACTTCCGCCGTAAATATGTTGTAAAAAATTACGTCTCGGCAAACCTAACAGATTATTTCCGGTTTCGTTAGCGTTTGCTCCCGGAGTTTGGTAATACTCAAAGACATTGCCCGAAAAATCATTCTTGCCACTTCTGGTCGCAAAGGTAACTTGGGCGCCGGTGCTACGACCTAATTCCGCCGTAAAATTACTGGTCACAATTTGAAACTCTTGAATCGAATCAGGATTTGGTCGAAGCGGAGTAAAATTTGAACCGCCGGCACTGGATTCGTTAATATCTATTCCGTCGAGTGTAAAGTTGAAAGCCCGATCTCGTGAACCGTGAACATGAACGCCACCGCCCGTGTTTGCGCCAACCGTAGTCCCCGGCTGAAAATTTACCAAATCCAGCGGATTGCGTCCCCGCAGACCAATAATCGGCAAACTTTCCACAGATTTTTGGTCAATGGTCGAGCCGATATTACCGGAAGTGCTGGTTTGAACTTGTTCAACGCTTCCTTCGACTGTGACAACAGCCGACACATCGCCAACCTCTAATTTAGCATTGACAGTCGCGGGAAGATTCAAATTAGCCATATTTCCCTTTGAAACAGCCTTTTTGAATCCTTGTTTTTCAACTGTTACCGTATAGGTTCCCGCCTGAATTAAATCAAAGGTATAGGCTCCACTATCATTAGTGGTAGCCGTTAATGAAAACCCCGTTCCTTCGCCGGTCAATGTTACAGTAGCACCGGAAACTGTCGCTCCGTTATTGTCGGTAACTGTTCCGGTAATCCGAGTTGTTGTTCCTTGAGCCAAAGTAAAACTACTCAAAATAAACAAACAAATAAACGAAAGAAACGGAGTTAAGATAGATTTTCTGAACATCTTTATCTCTCCTGTAAAAAGCAATTTTTGAATTTTAATTATTGAATGTCATAAAAACTATGACAAAAAACTTGTTATTAGCAATTATTATGAATATTTGCGGATTGTCAATTATTATTTACACAAAATCAGTGTTTTCAAGCCAAAATCCGTCAATTCGCTGAGAATTTAGTGAGGACGGCTAAATTGTTGGATTTAGTAGAGTCAGTAGATCCAAATTTAGAAAAACAGGTTGGGGTTGACTGTTTGAAGCTGACCCCGAAACGTTTGAAAACGCAAAAAATCTATAATTATCGGAAGCAAAATCGGCTAAGCAGTCCAGCAAAAGTTTAATGACATTTTGAAAAATCAAGAAAAGTGTGCAAATAGTTGAGTCACTTTCGTTTTTGGGTTTTCTTCATTGTCCATTGTCCATTGTTAATTGTGCATTGGTGCTTACTTAACTGAAATTCAAAATTGGGGACAATTGAAAATCCAAAATCCAAAATCTAAAATCCAAAATTTGGATATATTAAGAGCATTTTATTTGACATATTTCAAAATAACGCCTTTTTTGCCGACTGCCCAACCACCTCGTTTATCGGTGTAAAGCCCGTAGAGAGAATCTGTCAACTGGCTGGTTTGCTTGACCCAGGTTTGGCCTTTGTCATCCGTTTTGAGAATCATCCCGCCGACACCGACGATCCATCCGGTTTTATCATTGATAAAATTTACCCGAAGCAGAGATTTTGTAGCCGCAGTTTTTACTTTTTCCCAGGTTTGCCCGCCGTTTTCGGTTCGGAGAATAGTGCCTTCGCTTCCGACTATGACGCCATCATTTTTGTCCCGAAAATCAATGTTATAAAGGCTAACTTTTGTGCCCGAGTTTTGCACTGCCCAATTTAATCCGCCGTCCTGGGTGCGTAAAATTAACCCGCCATCGCCAACTATCCAGCCGTTTTCATCATTAACAAAATCAACATGATAAAGTTCTATTTTGTTTGATGGAACTGAAACGCGAGTCCAGGTTTCGCCGCCATCGAGCGTTTGCAAAACCAAGCTGTCCACCACTTCCTCGTCCTGGTTGGAAACCGAACCGACGATCCATCCTCGTTTTTTCCCACTAAACCGAACGCTCAAAAATTCAGGGGTTAAACCGTTGAATTCATTCGGATTCAAAACCCGATTTTCGCGCCAACTGGTTCCCCCGTCATTTGAGATATAAATTCTTTTACCGACCAGCAAATAACCATTATCATCATTGCGAAAATATATTTCGTTGACATTATCGTTGGTGTTGAGGGGTTGTTTAGTCCAGGTTTGTCCGCCGTCCCGGGTAAAAGCAAAAACCCCGCCGTCGCCGCCGATAAAACCTTTTTCCTCAGAGGTAAAATAAACCGAAACCAGATCGCTCTGAAACGGGCGCAAAACCGGGTTCCAATTCCCTTGTCCGAAAACTATCTGAAAACTCAAAAAAATTCCAATCAAACACACAGCCAAACGCCAAACAGATTTTATTACTCGCATCTCTCAGCTCCGTTCAAAAATAATCAAAAAAAGGGGACATTTAACGATAAACTTAATTGGGTTAAATGTCACCTTTACAATGGTCAATTACGAATTACGAATTACGAATTACGATTCTCAATTACGAATTACGGATTGTGAACTCCAACAATTTGGCAACTCACTAATTCGTAATTCGTAATTCGTAATTGATTGCTCGTAATTATTTTACGATCCGGTAAACCTTGCCTTTCCAGACGACCACAACTTGTTCGCCGAGCGAGAAATATTGAGCTAAATCTTTCTCTTTGGCGATTAAATCAAAGAATTCGTCGGAAGCAAATTTCAGTTTGATTTCGGTTAATTTGGACTCTTCCTTAAATTCGCCGTCAATCCAAACGCCGTTTTCTTCGTAAAAGGTTTTGACACCTGCTTTTTTGACGTTTGAAGTTTTAATAATTTCGTCGTCTTCGCTGGTAATGGTGACCGCTTCTTGTTTAGCTTTTCTATCTTTGCTGTCTATCACGGCTTTTTCACCGCTGACCGAAGCATTTGGATTGCCATAGCCCGTTCCGCTGGCACTTGGAGTGGATTTTGGCGAAGGTCTTTTAGCCATCATCGGTTGGACATTTCTATTGTCATCTCTCCCTCTTTGCATTTGGTTAAATCCGCCCGAACCGGCTATTTGCCGTTCACTTCCATCCGTTGCCAGATACGAAGTATAAGGAGTCACGATGCCGAAACGAGTTCCCAAATCAACGATTTCATCTTTAACTTCTTTAGTTTCGCCGTTGGTGCGGATTTGCTCCATCAACCAACCAACCCGGCGGGTGGCCCACAGACGCGGTAAGAAATTATTGTCTTCGGCCCGCATCGGAAATGCCAGATTATCGTAATTAAAAGTCCGATTTTCTTTGCCCGTTTTACCGGTCAAGCGAAGTGTGATGTTCCGCAAATCTGCCTCGTTTTTGTAGCGTCCCAAAAGCGTGACTTGCGTTCCTCGAAAAATATCAGGAGTTCTGCGCGGATAAACCAAATCCGTTTTAACGCTTCCGAAATTTAAATCTAATCCGGTCAAAACCGGCGAATTGACTTTGGTAAAAAAGTTGCCGACTTTGACTTCCAAATCTTCTTTCGGCTCGACATAATCCGCCGTTCCTGAATTTTCTTCGGCGATCTTATCCAGTAGTTTAGTGTTGACATCATAGCCCACGCCGAAGGTGAACAACCTCAAACCGTCAACTTTGACTTCTTTGGAATTTTTGATGATTTTTTCGACATTCGTTTCACCCACTGTCGGCAGTCCGTCCGTCATAAAGACCAATAATTTCGGGCGATCTGACGAATCAAATTGTTTCATTCCGGCTTTGAGCGCATCGTTGATATTCGTCCCGCCGGTTGGGGTTAATTTTTTGACAAATTCCTCCCCGCGTTTGCGTCCGCTGTCATTGGCGGCAATCAGACCGTTTTCCATCAAATGTTCTTCACCGGCAAAATTGATGACGTTGAATCTGTCACCGTCTCGAAGATTTTTAATGCCGAACAGCAAAGCGGAACGGGCTTTTTCCATCTTACCTTCGTCCGCCATCGAACCTGATGTGTCAAGCACAAAAACGATGTCCTTGGAAACAATTTCGGAATCCAAAACTTTATCTTTGGGCGACAGAATCAGCAGAAAATAACCATCTTTTCCGGCTTCACGGTAAGTCATCAGCGACATCCCGAAATCGTTGTTCGAGAGCCCGTAAAACAATTGAAAATCCTGGTCTTTGCCGCTTGATTCAAAGGTCATCACGGCTTTATTTTCACCTGTTTTTTTGATGTCAATGTTGTGCGAGGGCGAATAAATATTGCGTAGGGCTTGCGGGGCGGCAATCTCAATTTTGCCCGACACCGTACCGAGTTTTTCGGGGCGTTTATTGCCCGAATAATCAACCTCGCTCATCATTGGCAGTGGCCGATTATTTGTCCAGGCCCGATTGCCCATCCCCAATGGATACCGATACGCCACGGTTCCGGATTCGGCTTTCAAAACCTGTGAATAAGTAATTTCGAGTTTTTTATCGGAATTTGGCGGGATGGGGAAGATCGAGGCTTGAAAAAGATCTTTTCCGGCATATTCCAATAATCCCGGGTCGCGTTGGCGGCGAACAATCTCATCATAAATTCGACGCGCTTCCTCGCGGCTTCGGAGAGATCCTGGTAGAGGTCGCCCAGAAAGCGCGTGCCGTGCGCGGGGTCGGTGAAGTCGT
>JANOEF010000441.1:0-2135 GCA_031413075.1 Acidobacteriota bacterium
CTTGACCTAGTTTGATGAAAAAACTTGCGATTAGTTATAGAGAGTATTTTTTTCAAAACAAATCAAGGAGTTTAACAATGAAACGGGCTACACCAATTAAATCAACAATTTTACTAACATTTCTATTGGCAATTTTCTCCCAAATTGCTATCGCTGCGGATGCGCCAATTTGGACTTACGAGGGCGCAAAATGGTATTCGATGATGGAAACCGGCAATCTAATGGTCGGAACGGAAACGAGTATCGTGATGCTGGACGGCGCGAGCGGCAAGCCGCTTTGGTCGCGTGATGATTTGAAAGGCATCAAAGAGGATGAATTTCACGAGCTTTCAGGCACACCGCTCTTGCTTTTGACTGATAATTCAGGCTTTTTCGGGCGCAAAACCAAGTTCTTTGCGGTTGACACGCTGACAGGCAAAACCGTTTGGGAAACCGATAAAATGCAAGGCTTTACGGTCAATGTCTCGCCGAATTATGCTAAAGATATGCTGATTATTCTGACGATTTTGGATAATCGGATGAACAAAGATAAACCGGACATTTTCGCGTTCAAACTTTCAACGGGCGATTTGCTCTGGAAAGCGGAATATCCCGAAAAAGTTGACCTTTATGGCGTAATGAAAAAAGGTCGTTCAGGTGCGAAAGCGATGCTCTTTGGCAGTGGCAATAAATCAAGTGATCGTTTCGATTTAAGCGGTGAAAATGCTCCGATTTTTGACGGCGATTCGATGTATATGAGCTACGCCGGATTGCATCGTTACAACCTTTCGGATGGTGCGCTGGTTTGGAAAAATGTTTATGATGTGACGGACGGCGCGCTCAAAAATACCAATGGGCAAGCCATTCTTGAAAACGAAACAATTTACACTTCCGCGAAAGGGATTATCCGCGCCATCAACAAAAATGACGGTTCAATTAAATGGCAAACCAAAGACTTTGGCAAACCAAAGACTTTGGCAAAGGCGGAATTGCCGAAATGCAAAGGTAAACCCCTGTAGACGGCCTTTGACCGTCGAACGTCCTGCAGTTCCATGTCGCCATTCCTCCGTTGGAGAAAGTCTGGTAAACCAATGCGCCATTGATGTCGGTAATCTTTACCAAAGTATTATCGGGCATACCTGTAATGGCTACCTCACCGTCAAAATCGGGTTTCACAGGATTCGGATAAATAATCAGTTTCTCGATGTCTTTTGTGGGTGTCAAGGCATTTGAGCGATAAGAAACAATGCCATATTCGGTACCGAAAAATACCTCTCCCGTAGATTCCATAATGCCTATATTTTGTACGTTATCAGACATAAGCGGGGAATTTTCGGTAGTGAAATGTTTAAGAATGGTCTCTCCATCACTGTCTAAAAGCCAGGCCCCGTTGTTGGTGCCTACCCATCTGCGGTCGGCCCCGTCGGGTATTATACAATAAATAATTTCTGAGCCTAAGAGGTAACCGCCGAGGTTGGAGTTGGCATCCACAGAAATGATGATACGTTCACAGTCGTAATTGCCTCCTGTAAAGGCATTGTTCGGGTTCCGGATTCTGCAATATCCCTGGTCGGTGCCTACCAGCAATTCACCTGTTCTGGCAAAGGCGATGTCGTTCACGGTAACAGAGGGCAGGTTGCCTGTTCCCTTTGCTGTATTGAAGGTAATTGAAACATCATCTGATTTATCTGCTGTGCCAAGATCTGAGAAGGCAATCATGCCAACACTTGATTTTCGGGTGAGTATCCATTTATTGCTTTTGCCATCAATTACAATCTTGGTGGTCGTTTTATCAGGGAGCTTAAAACCTGTCCAGTTACCCGAAGGGCTCAACTGATAGAGACTGGTGTCTGCGTCCGCATTCCAGTTGCTGATCCATAAGTTGTTTTTATTATCCGTTGCAAGCCCTGTGATATACAAATAACTATTGCCGGCTTTGGTCAGTGGAGAATTGAGATCGTTATACACCTTAAAAGGCACCCCTTTGTTCAACTGAAGTAATCCGGCACCATGTGAGCCGATATAAAGTCTGTCATTCTGTTTTTGGAACGATGCGACCGTAAAGTCATACAAAGGGTTCAGAAGCACATTATCAGGAGAATTGGTCCATGCAAAATTATCAAAATAATAGTATCTGTTAAGGCTGAATGTCGGGT
>JANOEF010000442.1:0-15477 GCA_031413075.1 Acidobacteriota bacterium
GTTTCATCCGGGTTTATCGGCGGAATTGCCCGCAAACACATCGGTTATATGGGCTACACGATGCGGCTCAAAGATATGTATGAGCAAACTGCGGTTCAAATTGCCGATGAAATTGATCGAGGCTCGCGTGCCGACGCCGTCATCCTAACCGGAGGCTGACCGAACGTTTGTCACCGGACAGTTGTCGCGGTTCAACGAGAAATCGAAATGCGGGGAACTCCGACCGTTCTGATTACGGTTTCGCCCGAAGTGTCTAACCAAATGCGTCCTCCACGCGCTCTGTATCCAAATGGGTTCAAAATCGGGAATAGTTTAGGTAAACCGAAAATGCCGGATTTACAACGCCGGGTTTTGACCGATGCCCTCAACTTATTAACTCTAAATACACGTCCGGGTAGTTTTGAAACAATTGAGTATCCAGAATACGGGGAATATCATGAGCCTCCGAGGGTCAAAAGTCGTTAGATTCCTTTTTTATTTTGGTGGTGATTTTGAGTTCGGTTAAGCTGAATGCGGGTTTTTTATGTGAGATTATCCCGCCGCCGGTGGCCGAATCCTGCTGATGGCTTGAAAAAGATGATCATATCCCGTTCGATGACCAAACTTCGGGCGGGTAATAATAGGTGCCGTAAGTTTTCAGGCTTTGGGCATCAAAATGTTTACGGGCGCCGCAGTCCAGACAAACAATATAGGAACTGCGGCCCTGACTAAACGGACGGCTCAAATTTTTGTGCCAACAACCGAACAACCATCCCCAAACGTCTATCCTTTTTCCAAACTCAATTTCTCGATTGACTATCGTTAAACTTCGGTTTTTTTCCGGAACAACTCTCATTTCCTTTCCTCCTTCATCAAAACCTTAACTTTTTCAAGAGAGACTCCTTTACCTTAATCTAACGCAATGACTGTTCCCAAAAAAAGTCTCGAAATAAGCTTAAAATAAATTTTCAAACCATACGCAGATGAGTGAAATTCCACGAAAACAGCGAAATTTCACTCATCCAAAACCTTTCCTTAAATTCAAAAAATAATCAATCAAAAGAACTTACACTCTGGCACAATCATTGCGGTCAAGTTTAGTAAGAGTCTGAGAGCGCCGGAATAAAGGCGGAAGGATTTTTTGAAAAAAGACCATAAAAGATGGAGGTGTGAGATGAAAGTAGAACAAGTGATGACGAAAAATATTGCAATTGCGACCGTGAGTACAAGTTTGCACGCTGTCGCCCAAATGATGGCCGATTACGATTGTGGTTGTATTCCCGTAATTGAAAAAGACGAAGATAAAAAACCGATCGGAATGATTACAGATCGGGATATGGTTCTTCGGACTATTGCCCATAATAAGGATCCACTAAATATGACGGCCGGAGAAGTAATGACCGACAATGTAATTACGGCAACGCCGGAACTGCCACTCGAAGATTGTATTTTGAAGATGGAAAAAGCTCAGGTCAGGCGGATTGCGGTGGTAGATTTGGCAGGCAACATTTTAGGAATGGTATCGCAGGCCGATATTGCCCGCCAAGCCCCGGCATTTGAAACTGCGGAGTTGGTCAAAGATGTTTCAATGGCGGCCTAAATGTTTTTTGCGAGGTGTCAGATGTCTGCCCAATTCGTTGATCGTGAGGAGGGCGGAAGAGTTTTAGCGAACGGACTTTCAGAATATAAAAACCGCAAAGATCTGATTGTTTTAGCTCTTTTGCGTGGCGTTGTTCCGGCAATTCAAATCATAGTTGCTGCTCCTAAGTACACCAAATTTTAAATTTTCTGGTGTTTCGTTAAGCGCACTGCGTTCAAAGTTCAGTTTGCGCCCACCAGCAAGGCGTGGCGAGCAACACGCTAAAGCGCGAGCTCATTACTTTTATGAAAAATATCAAATACCAGAAAATTTAAAATTTGCTCTACTAAGCGGGTCAGCAAAAGTTTTACGACCTTTTGAAAATCAAGAAAAGTTTGCAAATAGCTGATTAACTTAGGTTTTTGGGTTTTCTTCATTGTCCATTGTTAATTGTGCATTGGTGCTTATCTTGATAGATCAGACAATTTTTTGACAGATTCTCCGCGTCCGATGACGATCAGCAAATCGCCTTCTTTGATTTCAGTATTACCCATCGGATGGAAGATCATTTCGCCGTCCTTGCGCCGGATGGCAACGATGACCAGATCGAGTTCGGCCTGAATATTGGTGTTTTTGAGTTTTTTATTGAGATATTCAGAGGTGTCGGCAATCATCACTTCTTCAAAAGCGAGGTCTAGATTTTCGGCCACGATCGAATCCATAAAGTCGGCAATAGCAGGTTTGAGAAGTGCCCGGGCCATGGTTTGACTGCCGATGATGGTGGGCGCTACGACCCGGCTCGCACCGGCCCGGATCAATTTCGGTTCTGCTTCTTCTTCGACCGCCCGGGCCACGATGTGCAGATACGCATTCATCCCGCGGGCCGTCAGCACGACATAAACATTTGCGGCATCGTCCGCCAGACAACTGGCTAGTCCTTTGGCTCGGCTCACTCCGGCCTGGCGCAAAATTTCTTCCGAGGTGGCATCACCGACAATTACCAGATCGCCTTTTTCGATGAATTCGGCAACTTTTTTTTCATCTTTTTCGATCAACACAAAGGGGATTTCTTGCTTTTCCAGATTACGAATGATTCGCCGACCGACCCGGCCGGCTCCACAGACGATAAAATGATTGTTTAGTTTTTGCATCTCTTTTGTTTTCCGACGAATGTTTAGACTTGAAAAGATTTCCGATTGAACAATGGCCTGGACTAATGAGGTCAGCGCATACAAAACGGTTCCGGCTCCGATCAGCATAAAAAAGATGGCAAAAACCCGGCCGCCCCGGGTTTGAATCGGAACATCACCAAAACCAACCGTGGTTACCGTCTGGGTGGCTAAATGGAGACTGTCAAGCCAATCATGCCCCTCAATCAGGTGAAACCCGACAGTTCCAAAAGTAATGGCAGAAATAATCGCCAACGCTGCGTAACCGAAACGCCGAAGCGGAATATCTGAATTTGGTAAAAAGATTCTGAGTTTCATTTGAAACAACTGCAATTTTGCAATTTATTGCTAGACAGGGCAAACCGAAAGTCTATAAAATCAATTGAGGGCTTTAAGCCTTGAGATTTTTTCCTTCCCAAACATTGATAGTCTCGCCAAAATGTCCAATAAAATCAAAGCTAAAACTGAGAAAAGACAACCTTACAAGAGTTTAAGGTATCGTTTGCGGGTGGAAAAAGCAAAGACACCAATCAAGGTCGGCTTTTTTCGGCGTGTTTTTCGGATGATTTTTAATCGCATCACCGTCATGCTTTTTGTGTTAATGCTGTTGGCGGTTGGGTTGACTTTTGGTTATTTCTGGGTGGAGTATTCTGAAAAAGTTGATATGCTCCTGCGAGGCGAGGTTTTTACCAAAAATGCCGGAGTCTATTCCGCGCCGAAACTCATCAAGGTCGGGGAAGGAATCACCAAAGACGGTTTGGTTGAATATCTGAAATCAGCCGGATATGTCGAAAAAAACAGTCAGGCTGACGAAAAGCGGAGCCGTTATCAGGTTGGGGCTAGTTCGATCCTGATCGAACCCGGCGCAACCGCGATGATTGACGAAAGAAAAATGTTTCCGACCCTTGATATAAAATTTGCTAAAGACGGAAAATCCATCACCACCATCACCGATTTAGACGTAAAAAAACAGGTCAATCAAACTAAACTTGAGCCGAAAATTTTGAGCTCGATCGTGGCCGAAGGCGACGGCAGACGTAAAACCGTAACTTTTAACGACCTCCCTGAGCATTTAAAAAAAGCCATTCTGATCACCGAAGACCGAGGTTTTTTTGAACATTACGGTATTAATTTTCGCGGTATTGCCCGGGCCCTTTGGCGGCGTTACGAAAAAGAAGAAGACAATTCGCCGTTGGCCAAACAGGGAGGTTCTTCGATTACCCAGCAATTGGTCAAAAACCTTTTGCTTTCAGACGAATACAGTTATGAGCGCAAGGCCAAAGAAGCGTTGATGTCGTTGATTTTAGAAACTCGTTTGACCAAGGAAGAGATTTTTACGCTCTATGCTAATCAGATTTATCTCGGGCAACAGGCCGGAGTTTCGATCTACGGCGTGGGCGAGGCGGCCAACGTTTATTTCGGTAAAGATGTGACAGCACTGACTTTGCCCGAATCAGCGATGCTGGCCGGAATTATCCGTAGCCCAAACCGCTACAATCCATATAAGAATCCGGAGAAAACTACCGAAAGACGTAATCAAGTGCTGCAAACTATGGTCGAAGCAGGTGCGGTTTCGCCCAATGAATTTAACACGGCTAAGACGTCTAAACTGGAACTTCATCAGGTTTCGGTCAAAAAAGATTTACAGGGAATGCCTTATTTTTCGCAATATGTGATCGAACAATTGCCGAAGGTGATCGCCGACAAAGATGCTCTTCAGCATTTGCGGGTTTTCACCAGCATTGATCCTGATCTGCAGCGGATAGCCAACGACGTGGTAGTCAATCGGCTCGATAAATTAGACCGGTATTTCCCTAAAAAACTCAAAGGAACACTGCAAGCCGCTTTGATCGCGATTCGACCGAAAACGGGCGAAATCGTGGCGATGGTCGGGGGGCGGAATTTTTTGGAGAATCAGTTTAATCGGGCGACGGACGCCATGCGTCAACCCGGCTCTGTCTTCAAACCCTTTGTTTATGCGGCTGCCATTAATAGTGCCTATGATTCGGGGATGGTTTTTACGGCTGCAACAACCTTTGTGGACGAGAAAAAGACTTTTACCTTTAATAACGAAAGCTATTCGCCAAACAATTACGGGGATGTTTTCACGAATAAAGAAACGACCCTTCGGGATGCTCTGGTCAAAAGCAAAAATACGATTACGGTAGATTTGGCGATGCGGCTCAATGTCGGAAAAGTGATGAATCTGGCCACCAAAGCGGGCTTTCCGAAGGTCGAACGGGCCTACCCTTCGATGGCGCTCGGAACCGCTGAAGCTACGCCCCTCCAGGTGGCGACTGCTTTTACTGTCTTTGCCAATTTGGGCGATAAAACTTCACCGATAGCTATTAACCGAATCACCACCGGCGAAGGAAAGACCGTGACGGCCCCGGTCACCGAAAAAAGAAATGTCCTAAAACCCGATGTCGCATATATTTTGAACGACATCATGAAAGACATCATCAATCGCGGAACGGCCGCCGATGCCAAAGGCTGGGGATTCGTCAATGTTCCGGGCAAGTTCGGCTATGCCGGAAAAACGGGAACTTCGCGGGACGGTTGGTTTGCCGGATTTACGCCCGAGCTGGTATGTGTCGTTTATGTCGGATTTGACGAAAATGATGAGCTCGGGATGAAAGGCTCAGATTCCGCCTTGCCGATTTGGGCTGATTTTATGCGCCAGGTCTTGAATTTGCATCCCGAATGGAATGGTGACTGGAAACTGCCTGATTCAATCCGGAAAGCCGAAATTGATTCGCGTGACGGCAAGATTTTGCGTGAACTTGAAAATAAAGAAGCCGAACTCGTTCAAGCCCAGCAAAGTATCCTCAAAAAGACCCCGACCCCGACCCCAATGCCGGAAACACCGATGAGCATCAATTCATTTTTGAGTAATGTGCCGCTCGAATTTCGCCGGGTTGAGCTCTTCATTGCCGGAACCATTCCCATCAACATCATTCCGAAAGAGGTTTCGCCCGAATCAGATTTGGAAGTGACCGCGCCTGAGGTGACTCCGACTCCTTTTGAAACCTGGCAGGATGGACAACCGGACGAAAAACTGAAACCCAAAACAAATAATGCCAATACTAAATCCCCCGAAGTTATCCAAAGTATAACGGTTATGGTCTGCGAGTTTTCAGGTCTCAGAGCGACCATACATTGTCCCAAAAAAGAAGCTAAAACGTTCAAAAATAATACAGAACCAAAAGATTTTTGTTCATTTCACAACGCGACAAAATAATACTGATTTTTTAAAATTCGGCGTAAGCCTAGGGTTTGTAACTGAAAGCGAATATCTGAGGGATTCGCTGAAGCAGGAAGTCAACAGCAAATCTGAGAATGTTCAGATTTGTGTAGGTTTGATGTAACGGTTTAATAGATTTCTAGTTGGGCAGTTCAACGATTGCATTTATTGTTCTTTTCCAGTTCAACCGCTTTATCCCGGTCTGCCCGCACCAGCTTTTTTGTTTGAGGTCAAATATCTTAGCCAACTGGCTTTAGCCGAATTTTCGCAACTTGTCGGCTATTTGCAAGTCGCCAAAGAAATCAAATTGGGTGTTCTGCTTCCCAATGGCGCAAAAGGGACGGTTTTACAGCAAAAAGGGGCGTGGTTTCTGCTACAAACCGATGAATATGTTGGATGGATTCACGGCAATACGATTAAAGTTGACAATGAAAACTCATCGGTAAATTCTTCCACCACAAAGAAATCAGCCAATCACTCTGAATCCCGCACATATATTCGCGGCTCTCATGGGGGGGGGGGTGTTATTATATCAATTAAAACGGTAAGAAAACTTATGTAGTTCGAGGTCTCTGCAATTTATTTTGAGGCTTGATTTGATTGCAGATTTTCAAAAAAACTAATTTTAGCTGAGGCGTTGGAAAAAACAAGAGCAAGCTAATATTTTGTAAGAGAGGAAAATATGAACAAAATTTGGTCGGTTTTATATTTGAGTTTTGGGCTGGTCTTTATCAGTCATTCTGTATTTGCCCAAAATTCTGCCAAAGTTTTTACTTACTTTGGAATGTGCGATGGTTCAACGGCATCAGCCATCGATGACAAAACTTTTATTGTGGCTTCTGATGAAACAAAATTTATTAAGCCGCCTTTGAAAAAAGGAAAAAATGTTTTGAATGTTTATGAAATTGGGAATCCCAATCCGAAATATTCAATTGATTTGGAGGCTACTCTTAATACAAAAAAGGAAGATAACGAAGCCGACATCGAAGGTTCTGCAAAAATCGGTAATCGAATTTTTTGGATTACTTCGCACGCTCTAAACAAAAACGGTAAAAATAGACCGGACAGATTAAATTTTTTTGCAACCGATATTATTGACGGAAAAGTTGTTTTAGCCGGTAAAGATGGACAAGTTTTGACTGCTTACAAAAACCTGCTGGATGATTTGATGGCAGACGAGAGATATGAAAAGTTTGGTTTTGCCGAATTGTTTGCTGACAAAATTGCGCCCGAAATGGGCGGAGTTAATATCGAAGGTTTAGCTTCCACACCCGATGGCAAACTTTTAATTGCATTTCGGAGTCCAATATTTGAAAACCAAGCTATTTTAGCCGTCTTGACCAATCCAAATGAAGTAATCGAAGGTGGCACGGCTAATTTTGAAGACCCGATTCAACTTGGTTTAGAAGGATTAGGAATCCGTGATATTGCTTATTGGGAAAAGGAAAAAAGTTATTTAATAATTGCAGGTTCAATTGCCGATTCAAATGAGTTTTTTCTTTACAAATGGGATGGTCAAACATCGAACCCATCGGAAAAATTGAGAAATGTTGATTTTACAGGACTTAACCCTGAGTCAATCACAATCTTCCCAAATAATTCCGTCATGATTTTGAGTGATGACGGTGGTTTAATGAAATCGGATAAAAACGGAAATCAAGCGGAAAATAAAACATTGCCTGATGCAAAAAGAACGTTTCGGAGTGTCAGTTTGAATTCAAACTTTCTTTTAGAGCAATAAACTTTGCTGAATTTTACTGCGCTGAGACTATGGAAACTTTGAGTAAAATAGTTTGAGAAATTTTATGTTAAAAGAAGCATTGCTCGAAATTTACGAACGCGATTTGAACAATCTGAAAAAAGAGATAAATCTTTACTCGGATGAGGCGACACTTTGGATTGTCAAAGATGAAATCTCAAATTCGGCGGGCAATCTAACCTTGCATCTGATTGGAAATCTCAATCATTTTCTCGGCGCGTTACTCGATAATTCGGGTTATGTCCGCCAACGCGACCTCGAATTCAGCTCAAAAAATGTTTCGCGTGAGGATTTGAATAGTAAAATTGACGCAACTATTAAAGTGGTTAAAACTGCACTTGAGAATCTTTCCGACGAAGATTTTGAAAAGAATTATCCCGAAAAGTTTCAAGAAAAAACTGTCAAAACCGACTTTATGCTCCTTCAGACGATAGTTCATGTAAATTATCATCTGGGGCAAATCAATTATCACCGGCGATTGATTTCCTAAATCACAAAACTTTTCTACTGCTCGAATCAAAGATTAGGTTTGTTTGATTTGTTGTACTTTTCCAGTTCAACGGCTTTATCCCGGTCCGCCCGCGCCAGCTTTTTCTCTTCAAGTTTTTCATAAAGATCGGCACGATTACGATACGCGGTAATATTATTCGGATTAGTTTCGATGGACTTATTATAATCTTGCAAAGCGCGCACAAAGTCTTTTTTATAAAAGAATATCAGTCCTCGATTGTTATAGGCATCCGAATATTTGGGAGCAATTTCGATGGCTTTGCTGTAATCGGCAATGGCGTTGTCATAGTCTTTTTTTTCCTGATAGATTAGCCCACGGTCAAAATACATCGCATAAAATCGCGGGTTGACCTCCAGAACTTTAGTGTAGATGGTAATCGCCTGGGCATATTTTTCTTTCTTCACATAGGTCAAGCCAAGTAATCTTTGAGCATCCATATATCCGGGATTGAGTTCTGTTGCGCGGGTTAAATCTAAAATAGCCTGGTCGTATTTTTTTCGGTTGAACTGATAGTTTCCCCGATAGTAAAAAGCCGCCGCAGATTTTGAGTCGAGTTCGATGGCTCGGTTGAAATCTGCGAGGGCGAGGTCATGATTTTTCATTTCCCCATAAATTTGTCCGCGAATCAGATAAGCCAAAATATATTGCGGACTGAGCGAAATTGAGTTTTCCAAATCCAAGAGGGCTTGCCTAAAGTCTCTTTTATCCGCGTAGGTGACTCCGCGCAGAGCATAAACGCTCAAGAACTTCGGGTATAGTTCGAGGGCTTTGGTGTAATCATTGATCGCACGGTCAAAATCATTGAGGAGCAAAGTTGACAGAGCCTTTTGCCGATAAACATTAGCCCGTTTGTAATAAAGCAAACTAAAATTCGGTTTCCCTGAAATGGCTTTGTTACAGTGTTCAATAGCCGTCTCAACCGATGAATTAGTGCTAAAAAGCAGGCATAACAAAATCGGATCGGAGGCAAGTTTCGCATTTATTTTGATGGCGGCGTTATAATCAATAACCGAACGATTGAAATTCCCTTCGTAATGAAAAGAAATTCCTCTCTGGATCAAAGCATTCGCATTGTCCGGGTTTAATTCGAGAACTTTGGTGTAGGCCTCAATCGCCCGGGTAAAATCAAATCTACTAAAAAACTCGTCACCGCGTTCAAGATAAACAGTAAATTCGGGTTTCGGGGTTGGGGTTGGAGTCGGTTGTGGAGTCGGAATCGGGGTTGGGGTTGGAGTCGGGTTAGGGTTTTTTTGTCGAATAGCTTCAATCAGTTCATTCGTCGCACCGGCACTTTTGAGTTCTCTTTCAAGTTCGAGAGTCAATTGAAAAGTTATGCTCCGCTCTTTTATTCTTTGAATGATAAATTTGTTTTTTTGAGCCAGCGTCATTCCGCTACTTTTTGATTGCAAAGCGGTTAAAACTTGTGCGAGGGTTAAGGGCTCAAGCAGTTGCGACTGCACCATTCGCCATCCGCCAACCAAGAGCAGCAAACTCAAAGCGATAATAACAAATCCGTTTTTGCAGAGGTGTAAAAATAACTGCATAATTTTGAAGGACGACTTTTCCGAATGATAACACAACCTAAATCTGCTCACAATACAATTTTAGAAGATTTTTCCTCAGTCCGGGGTTATTCAAAGCAACCAAAAACGTCACGGCAACGTCTCGCAAGTTTGGCGTTGTTTTCGTCCAACTCGGTGTATGAGTCTGTTTAAATTTTCCCACCCGTTCCCAACGGGGACAAATTTAATACCGTTGGGTAAAGCGAGCGCGAGACCCAAAGAACTTGATAAAAAAGCTGTTTGCGACGCTCAAGGTGTCGCACTATCAATAATATTGTTCGTCACTTTCAGCGACGAAAACGCTTGCTTGACCAAACGTCGGGATGCTCCCGACGCTATTAAATTGGTCACTTTCAGCGACAAATTAAGGAATTGACAAAAATTTAAACAGACTCTAAAGCGTGCCGATAAACAGAACAAACTCGCGTATTTGAGCTTGCCATACGTGCCAACCATCACATTATTGTTAAAGGCGCCCCACTTTTTTATTAACAGTCATCAGTAAAAATACAGTCTGGATTTTTGGTAGGCTTCGGGGTTGGCGGTTTGGAGTTAATCGTTTTTGTCGGTTTGGGGACCGGGGTAGAGATTCTGGTCGGCGTCGGTTTAGGGCGATCTGTAGTTTCATTCAAATTGGATTTGGCCGGCTCGGGAGTCGGCGTCACCGTGGGCGAAGATTCTGTTGGAACGGTTGGTGTAACTGTAGGTAGAACGTCCGGCGTTTGGGTTGAAAGCGGGGTCGGAGTTGAAATTGTGATATTTCCCGGCGGTTGACTGGAACTATCGGTTGCTGAAAAGATTTGGAGCAAGACAAAGGCGGAAACCCCGAAAATAGATAACAAAATAAATGCGGAAACACCCAACAATAACGCAAATTTTAACTGGAAGAGAGGATTTTTTTGAATTTTCTTGTCATTCCGAGACGTATTTTCAGTGCCAATTGTCGGTTCCGAATTTTTAGGCAAAATTTCTGTAAGATAAGAAGCTTCAGTCAAACCAACTGCAAAATCGGTTTGCTCCCGCCCGGAATTTTGTTCGGTTTTGGGTAAAGCAAAATTCTTAGTGTCAAAAAGTTCAAGACTCTCCGTCGGAGGCGATTCATACATCTCAATTGGCGTTGATTCAACCTTTTTACTCTTCGGCAAAGCGTAATCGTGGAGGGTTGCTTCCAGGGATAGATCAACTTCGGAAAGCGGCGCCGTTGGTCGCTGAGTGGAGAGTTGATGGGCGGAATGTTCCTGCTGAAGTTCATTTTCCCTCAAACGTCTTTCTGCTTCTCTCGCTCGTTCTTCGGCAATTTGACGCTGGATTTCGGCTTTTTGCAGTCGTTCGGCAGTGTCGCGTTTTTCCTCTGCCTCTAATTGCAAGCGTTGTTGTTCTTGTAACTCACGTTGTTTTGTAAGTTGCGCTTGCTCCGCTAAAAAGACGGCCTGTTGAGCGTTCTCCTCGCGCCGTTTAACTTCAGCCATCGCTTTTCGCAAGTCCTGATGCATGTGGTTGGCGGTTAAATAGCGATCTTCGCGCTCAATTTCCACCGATTTGAGCAAAAAGGCAGAAATTTCGGGCGGAATATTTGGATTTATTTCACTTGGATTTACCAAAATATCGCGATTACCCGCCCATTTTTCCAGGGTTCTTTTTAACGCATCAATCGGAAGCTGCCGGGTCAGGAGATGATAAAGCGTTGCCCCCAATGCATAAAGATCACTCCGCCCATCCACCATCTGCTCAGAAACATGGTTGACCTTTTCGCCATGTCCGCCGCTTTCAATGACATTCCGAAAAGTAGAATCAAGGACTCGAAAAATTTGCTCAATTGGCGAATAATTCATCGTGACTGCCACAAATGTATGATGTGCCAGGGAGGCTTGAGTTTTAGCCTCAGCCCCTTTGGCGATGCCAAAATCGAGCAAAATAATTTTGCCGCGGTCGGTTATTTTCAAATTCTGCGGTTTGATGTCCCGGTGATAAATTGGCGGATTTTGGGTGTGCAGATAATCCAGTGCGTCAAGCAATTGTTCTGCCCAGTTCAAAACGTCTGACACAGAAAACGGGCTCCCGCGTTTTTCTAAAAGTTTATGCAAGTCATCACCCTGCATCAGTTCCATCACCAAAAATTGCCGATCTTTTTCCAGAAAATAGTCAATCACCCGCGGAAATGCTTCGTGATGAAGATTGGCAAGGATTTTAGCTTCTCGTTCAAAAGCGAGTTTGAGAAGTTGGTTTTGGGCGGCACTTGGCAAATTATCCAGTTCGTAGAGAATTTCTTTGAGTGCCACCAATGAGCCTAGCCGTTCGTCTCGAGCTTCATAAACAGCCCCCATTCCGCCCTGTCCGAGTTGGCGAATGATGCGATACCTGGCTTGCAGAATTTCATTGATGGCGAGCATATTTGATGATTTAAGAAACTATTTGTAATTAAAGATTATTCACTAAATTGTAAAAAAATCAAACTTTTTATGAGATTGTTAGTCCTTACTAAATAAATCGCAGCTTCTTTGAAAACTCAACTTGGCCGAAACGGTAAGGCAGGATCCGTACCGTTGAGCTTCACCGCGCCAATCTGGCGACCAAACTCGACTTAAAAGGGGGCCATACCTTGCTCAACTTCGCCCTTGACCATAAAGATCAACTCAGTAAGATTTGGGATAGGGCGTGACCAAAATAGATTCCAATTTTGCCGTGCGGGGGATTTGTTGGGTCTGGTCATTGGGTGATGGTAGAGACGCGATGCATCGCGTCTCTACCGTCACCAAACTATTCCCGAACAACGCGGCAAAATCACAATAATTTTCTTCACGTCTCATCAAGGATCCCCAATAACTCAAACGCGCGAATTGATCAAAAGCTTTGTCATTGACCTTGCTGATAAAGTAGTCGAATGCGAAGATGGACACTCCAATCTAAAATCTAAATAGAGTAGAACTACTCACCCCAAATTAGGTAGAACTACTCTAATAAAATCGAGTAGTTCTACGGATACCAATTACCTTTCCAAATCTCCATAATTGCTGCAGTTCGTCAAAACATCCCAATTTTTATTCAGCGTGATGGTCACGCACCGGAGGGGCACTGATTTGGGGAAAACGGACAAATTTGAAATGTCGAGAAAATAAAAATGAAAAAAATTAGTTTGATAGTTAAAGGATTTGTTTTAGCTGGTTTGGTGATGGCTTTGATCGGTGTTGCCACGGCTCATGCTCAAACCGTCAGCTTGATTACCAGCGGTCATACAAATCTTTCAACCTGTGTCGCTGTTGATTCGTCCGGCAATGTTTATTTTTGTAAGCAGAACCAGATCATGAAGGTCACCCCGGCCGGGGTGGTCACGACCTTTGCGGGGAGCGGAACCTCCGGCAGCGCAGATGGACCGGCGGCCACAGCTCAGTTCAAAAATCCGACTGGTTTAACCATTGACGGCAAAGGCAACCTCTATGTGAATGACTGGGGGAACATGGCCATCCGGAGGATATCGCCGGGCGGCTTTGTTGGGACCTACGGAAGATACCAGGAAGCGGCCCAATCGATCTTGGCCGATGCTTCAGGTAATTTGTACTTTATTATGTTTCGCCAACTAAATACGAAGCCAGTCGATTCGGCCGCCGGAACTCTTCTGGGCGCCGGAAATAGTATGTGTACTAAGCCAAAAGATGGGATTGGAGGAGAAGCCTGCTTTCTTGATCCTCAGGGACTTGCCAGAGATTCGAATGGGAATTTCTACACTGTAGATAATTCGGGTACTGATTCTGTTGTTCGTAAAATCACTCCAAAAAATGAGGTCAGCCAAATAGGCATCCGGGATAAACAACTGGGATATGCTCGTAATCTCGCAGTTGATCGTGCAGGTAATATTTACGTGGTAAATTCTTCGGAAGGCAAGATCAAGAAAGTGACTCAGTCCGGGGTGGTCACTGACTTCGGAGTGGGTATTGAGAAACCAGTCTCTCTGGCATATTCGGACGGAGCGCTCTACGTTGTGGAGGCCACCGGTGCCATCAAAAAGGTTGAGATTGGAATCGAAATCGAAGCTATCGGTTCGACAACGACTTGTCCGAATACCACTGCCGAATTCGACCCGGTCTTTTATGCGGACAAATATTCTGATCTCAAGACGGCCTTTGGCTATGACTGTGCAAAACTCAAAAGTCATTGGGATGAGTTTGGACTCAATGAAGGGCGTCAGAGTTCATCTTCTTTCAGTATCAAAGCCTACCTGAACCGGTATCCTGACCTGGTGAAGGCCTTTGGCGCCACAAACTACAAGGCTGCCTGGAAGCATTGGTTTGAGTATGGAAAACAGGAAAAAAGAAACCCGGCCCCTTAGAAAAAGCAACCCGGCTTCGAGGGTCAACCAAATTAATGTTTCGAGCGGCGTGGTGACATGCTTCCTGCCTGGCGGGAAAGCGTCTGAAGGCGCCACTCGAAACGAATAAATTTACATTGAGGAGAAAATAGAAATGAAAAAAGTTAGTTTGATAATTAAAGGATTTGTTTATCTGACCTTGGTGATGGCTTTGACAGGCGTTACCACATCAAGCGTGCGAAGTGAGAAAAGTCCAATGTTGAGCAAGGTTTCATTCGCCCCGATCAACATGGCACTCAAATCCAATGGCGGCGCCGCGAGCGCTTCATCAACCATCAACGACAAATTTCCGGTCTCCGGTGTGATCGACGGTGATCGAAAAGGCGTTAACTGGGGAAATGGCGGCGGTTGGAATGATGCCACCTCAGGTGCTTTTCCGGACTGGGTCGAGGTTGCTTTCAGCGCTACCAAAACCATTAATGAAATTAATGTTTTCACCATCCAGGATAACTACGGCGCTCCGGTCGTGCCGACCGAGACGATGACCTTTTCTAAATTCGGGATCAAGGATTTTACCGTCCAGTATTGGAACGGTTCGAGCTGGGTAACGATCCAGAACGGGACCGTTACCGGCAACAATCTGGTTTGGAAAAAGTTGACCTTTACGGGAGTTCAGACCTCAAAAATCCGCATCAATATCAATAAAACGGCGGATGGCAGTTACAGCCGAATTGCTGAGATCGAAGCCTGGGGAGATACCTCAAGCAGCGCGGACCCCAAATTCCCTATCCGCCCTTATTAAACCGAATTACCTCGAGCGGGGCGTCTGATAGCTATCATTGATAGCGAGAAAGCTTTTCAAACGCCTCACCCGAAACTTATTAAAAAATTAACTTAAAGGATTGAGGCCACAGAATTTGACAGTTTGGATAAAAATCCAAAATCCGAAATCCGACATCTAAAATCGCTATGAAACTCTTAATCGTCGAAGACAATGCCGGAATGCGCCGCTTGATCAAAAGCGTCGTTTCCGGCATTGCCGACGAGGTAGTCGAATGCGAAGACGGGGCGGAAGCCCTCGAAGCCTACACGAATTTTCTGCCCGATTGGGTTCTGATGGATATTAAAATGGCCCAGGTAGATGGTTTGGTTGCCACCCGCAACATTATCACCGATTTTCCCGAAGCCAAAATCTGCATTGTGACGGATTACGGCGACCAAATAATCATCAAGGCTGCCTACACAGCCGGAGCCAAAGGATATATTTTGAAGGAAGACCTGCTTTCGCTTCCGACGATTCTGCTCAACAAATAGTCAAATCTACTGATGCTTCGATTTAATGGCAGAGGCTAAGAATTACAAAGAATCTAC
>JANOEF010000443.1:0-19027 GCA_031413075.1 Acidobacteriota bacterium
GCAAACGCTTCAAACGATGGTTCGTGTGTCGCCAAACAGGTTTTTGGCAAACAATAAAATCCTTGCGGCAATTAACGATAATTTTTGAAATATAAGCCGAAAGATATTTAATCGGTTTGGTTAGTTCAATTTCCAACAAAACGCTTTCGCGCAACCTTCTCAACTTCCCCAAAACGCGAGTCTGCGCGTCCGATTGAATATCGTTCTTTTCATCCATTGAAAGTGTGAGGTATGAGGATAAGCCTTTCCGAATCTGCGGAATAATAGTTTCTTCAAAAAGCCGATTCAGACAATTTTCCGCGTCAATCTCCGACTCCGCCGACAAGAAAGGTATCAGCAAATCATCGTTTTCAGCTAAAAAAATTCATCCGGCATAATCGTTCGTTCAGAGTTACGCATTTATGCGTGAAATACGTTGCCACCAAGACAAGTTACGAATTCCAATCAACACGGGCGAATGCTCACGCTTTCTCACGCCTCAAAGTCAATGGCATGCGCGTTAAGCAAACTCCAACAAACAACAGGCGGGTTGAAGGGCTTAATTATCGAACATTTCAACAAACTAACGTTCATTGAAAAATAAATACCGCAATAAAATAAGAAGCGTCATTTGCTGGGAGCGCACGCATCCTTGCGTGCTACGTCGCGCTTCGCGGCGTAAAAGTCTTTGCCTAAGCTCAACTTGAATTTCGATTGACACTTTTTTCGCGCTCTCGCGCTCAGCAGGCAAGGATGCCTGCGCTCCCAGCCATTGCTCCCAGCCATTAACTTTTTTCTTTACTTTTCCCTTACCCCGTAGCTTTTGTTCGCTCTGCTCCGGCTCCGCAAATTTCACAAACGCGGCGACTTCGTTTCGCTTCGCGTTTGTTCCTTTGCTCTCCTCTTCTTAAACTTTTGGCAAAGCGTAAAAGGGTAAAAGTGCTAAAGGGTAACTAATTCCTGACGACCCGAAACCCCAGGTCGTAGTACCGAATCGATGGCGTATAGTGGTAACGAAACGCCGAACGCGCGAGCCCGGCATCGTCGCTCCAACCACCACCGCGATTCACCCGGTCCGAGCCCGATGTCGCTCCCGTCGGGTTTGTTGCACTTCCACTCGGATAGCTTCCATACCAATCTTGCACCCACTCCCACACATTCCCGTGCATGTCATATAATCCCCACGCGTTCGCCTGCTTGGTTGCTACTTCGTGCGTTTTGTTTCCCGCATTTGCGGAATACCACGCCATCGAATCCAAATTCCCCGCAAAATCTCCCGTCGTTCCCGCTCTCGCCGCATATTCCCACTCTGCTTCCGTCGGCAACCGATACACCCCTTCTCCTTTAGCATTTAACTTCCTGATAAATTCCTGCACATCGTCCCAACTCACTTGCTCCACCGGACAATTATCGCAATTCTTGAAATAGCTCGGATTACTTCCCATCACTGCCACCCATTGCGCTTGCGTCACCTCTGTCCGCCCCATATAAAATCCCTGACTCAATGTCACCGTGTGGATTGGGCCATTGCTGCTATCGCCCATCTGAAACGAACCCGCCGGCACTCCCATCAACTTCATCCCCAGGCTATTGGTGACGCTCATTCCGACTGTGATTGCTCCCGAAGTAAGATTTGGATTGGTTGGTGTGGTTGATGTCGAATTATTTGGATTAGTGGTGGTGGCAACATCCAGCTGTCTGATTCTGATCTTTGCCAATGGTGCATTCACTCCGCTCGGAAACTCATTCAGATAGCCTTGCAGTTTTCCTTTGTCTCCGCTGTTCTTGACCGCATCCCAGACTGCTTGTTCCAATTTGATCTTAGCGTTTCCCGCATTTGCTCCATTTGGAAAATCTGTTAAGAATGAACGGAAATCCTGCGGATCAGCGCTGTCCTTGATATAGCTCCACGCCTCACGCTCGACCGCCGCGCTATCTTTTGCCACGATCGGTGTTTCATTTGGCGCGGTATTGTTATTGACACTGTCATTATTTGCGGTTGTCGTCCTTCCCGCAAAGTAAAAGTCACCAACTAGCGATGATTCATCGAACGGCACCTGTTTATTGCCCGAGAGTTTCAGCACCTCCGCTCTCACATTCTGAAGCATCTTCGTCACATCCACATTCTTGACTCTCATTTGCTTGAGCAAGACCGAGGTGTAGAGTCCGTTTTTCCCTTCTCCGTCCGAGGCGGTCGCTCCCGGTTTCGTCGCATACGCGATCAGCGTTCCCGTCGGCGCATCTACTTTGGCCAATCCTCCCTTCTCCCCAATGTCACGGTAATTTCGCCACGACCGCGCAAATGGATTGTTTCGGCAAGCATCTAAAATAATTATATTGAAACCGTTTCCCGCCGAGTTTATTTTTCCCAACAAAAAACTCAAATTGATTGAGAAGTTTGCCACCTCGTCTTCTTCCTTGATATCTGCATCTACCGGAATCAAATAGTTTGCGCCATCCGCCTGAATCCCGTGTCCGGCGTAAAATACTAATCCCACTCCTTTTGTATCCCGCAAACGATTGCCGAACTGTCGGATCAGATTTTCCATCTGCAGTTTTGTCTGATTCGTTCCCTCAATCACTTCAAACCCAAGTGTCTTTAGGGTCGCGGCCATATCGTTCGAATCGTTAGTTGGATTCGGCAAGGGTGAAGTGTGTTGATACGCCCCATTGCCGATCACCAATGCCAGCCGTTTTTCTCCGGTCGCTTTGACCCCAGCTCCGCGATCCGCCTGGGCAAATACCACCGATGAACTAAACAGGCAAAACAGGATGCCTAATGCGGTCAACTTTCTTTTTATCATAACTCTCTCTCCATTAGCGCATTGAGTCCGTGGCTATTAGCAGGCAAGCCGCCAGCGAAGCGCGGCGGGCTAACCGCCTGAAGGCGGGACTCGAAACTTTTACGCAGTTTTTCTCTACAAACCTTGTCAAGGATTAATTCGTAATTCGTAATTCGCAATTCGTAATTGAAATGAATTGTAACCCAACCTTGAAATTGATGGAAGTTTTTTGTTTGCCTTGACTTTTGAGCAAAGCATTACATAATTTGGCTGTAAATATGAAAAAACTTTTCTTAATCTCTTTGCTTGGCGTAGTTTTTGGAGTATCTTTTCTTTTCGCGCAAAATGCGCCGTCCCTTCAAATAAACAAACGTGAGGCTGATTTGGTCGAACTAATAAAACTGGATAAAACCATTAAACTTGATATTCGTTATGCCCGAAACGATAATTTCGTCGGTCGCCCGGTCTATACCGAGGCGCGTGCCTTTTTGCAGCGTCCGGCGGCAAATGCGCTTTTGAATGTTCATCAAAAGTTGAAAAAACTTGGACTTGGGCTGGCTATTTTCGATGGCTATCGTCCGTGGACTATCACCAAATTATTTTGGGAAGTGACGCCCGACGACAAACGCAAATTTGTCGCCAATCCGAAAAACGGCTCGCGTCATAATCGCGGATGTGCGGTTGATCTGAGCGTTTATAACCTCAAAACCGGTCAGCTTTTGCCGATGCCGTCTGATTTTGACGAGTTCACCGAACGGGCTTCGCCTGATTATAAGGGCGGAACCGCCGAAGAAACGAAAAACCGTGACTTGCTGAGAAGCTTAATGGAAGCCGAAGGTTTTACGGTCAACGCCAATGAATGGTGGCATTTCGATTATAAAGATTGGCAGTCGTATGGTCTGTATGACATCGCGTTTTCGCATATCGGACAACTGAAAGATAAGCCTCCGGCACCTAGAATTAAGGAAGACAAAAGCCTAAAAAAGTATTTCGATGAAGCGGGTGTCACCGGCGGTATCGTCATTTATGATTTGGCGCGGAACAAATATACCGTTTTCGATAAAGCCAGAATGAATACCGGATTTATCCCGGCCTCGACCTCAAAAGTTATTCACGCCCTTATTTTCCTTGATTCGGGAGCGTTGAAAGATGAAAACGAAACCTTAAAATGGGATGGCATTAAACGGAGTATCGAAGCGTGGAATCAGGATCATAATTTGCGCTCGGCATTTAAGGTTTCAACCGTCTGGTTCTATCACGAAGTTTCAAAACGATTGACTCGTCAAACGATGCAAAGATATTACGATTTATCAAATTACGGCAATCGCAGCACCAATGGCTTTGGCGAAGCCTATTGGGTCAAAGGCGATCTACGGGTGACGCCCCGGGAGCAGGTCGAATTTCTCGTCAGACTCTATGAAAATCGGGTGCCATTTGCTCCGCAAGTGATTGAAAAGGTCAAAGATATAATGATCGAGGAGAAAACCGATAAATACACCTTACGCGCTAAAACGGGTTGGTCGGATGCCTACACTCCGCAGGTCGGCTGGTTGATCGGTTACGTCGAAAAAGGCACCGAAGCATATTTTTTCGCCACCGAAATTGATATTAAAAAGGATGAAGACGCAGCCAAACGAAAAGAAATCACCAGAAATATTCTGAAATATCTGAAAATTACCGAATAGAACCGAGCTTGTCCGAAAATGTTATAAAACGTCGCCAGCAAAAGTTTTGCGACAGATTAAAAATAAAGAAAAGTTTGCAAATAGTTGAGCAAATTCGGTTTGTGGTTTTTCTTCATTGTCCATTGTCCATTGTCCATTGTTAATTGGTGCTTAACTCTGTCAACAATTCCTGCTCAATTATCCATTGGTGACTTCGGTGATACATTTCCGGGAGCTTATCAATCCCAATCCAAATCAGATCATATTCAGGCGTTGAATTAACCTTTTCGCCTAATTGAGCCCGATAAAAGTGACATTCTTTGGCAAAATATTTTCTATCAATTTCAGCATAGAGATATTCTGTTGCAACCCCGATTTTTTCGCCGATTGAAATTTCATAACCAACTTCTTCGAGTGCTTCGCGACAGAGTCCGACGATTTCCGATTCACCATTTTCCAATCCGCCGCCAATCAGCATAAACCCTTTCAAAGTATCGGACGGAACCACCGCGATTCGTTCATTCTCAATGATGACGGCATAACTTCCGACTCTCAGGACATATTGGACGTTGGGTAATTTTTCGCCGAACTCTTTCATCATTATTCGTCAACAATTTTTAAGGCTTCCATTTTCAAATTCGTACTCATCCGAAAACCATTATTTTCCAGATCATCCAAAATAGGTTCAAGCAAACTAATTAATCCATTTTGTTTGGCTTTAATGAGCAATCCGACAGTTCCAATAACTTGTAGTCCCATTTTTTTTGCCACGGAGCGTGCTTGTTTGTCGTCTGAAATGAGTTTGAAGTTTTTCTCTAAAGCCAAAGCAATCGCTTCTGCTTCACCATTATCAACCGCTAATTTCAAAGCATTGACTAGAGAAATATTTGACGGAGTTTCAACATTTAGCCAGGAAAACGTAATTCCAAATTCGTTAAAAACTTCGTCGGGAATTGAAATCGGCTCGAAAAGTTTAGGCAAAATTTCAAGTTTGCCGATTCTTTCCAAGCCAATTAAACAGGTGCTGTCAATTACTATCGGTTCCTTCACAAACCCAGTTCCTCGCGCAAATCTTCGCCCGAATAGTTAAAAACCGGAACTTTGTAACGGTCTAAAACTTCAAGAAAAGTGCGTTTGGAAAAGCCAGACATTTTCGCCGCTTGTCCAAGCGAGATTTTGCCGACTTCGTAAAGTTTGACGGCAAGTAATGTCTTTGCTTCTTCGGTCGTTAAGGTTGAAGGCAAATCAACTTCTAAAACTGCTACACTCATAATCCTAAAACTCCAAACTTAGTTTATTATCCTTCTCAGTCACAATCACACTTCCGCCATCAGTTAATTGGCCAAATAAAATCTCGTGCGCGAGCGGTTGTTTGATTTTTTCGTGAATCAGCCGGGCCATCGGACGAGCCCCGTATTTTGCGTCAAAGCCGTTTTTGGCGAGCCATTCCTTGGCCGTTTCGTCTAATTTGATGACTACTCGTTTTTCGACCAATTGGCCGTTTAATTCTTTGATAAATTTGTCCACAATCAGTTTAATGACCTCTAGATCCAAGGCTTTAAATGGCACCCAGGCATCCAGCCGATTGCGAAATTCGGGAGTAAAGGTGCGTTCGATGGCGCCTTTGGCCTGTCCTTTGGTTTCGGTTTGATTGCGGAAACCAACGCCGCCGCTGGAAAGCTCCCTTGCTCCGGCATTGGTCGTCATGATCAAAATTACATTGCGAAAATCCGCTTTTTTGCCGTTGTTATCGGTCAAAGTCGCGGAATCCATCACCTGCAGCAGCAAATTGAAAAGATTCGGATGCGCTTTTTCGATTTCGTCCAGCACCAGCACGGCGTGCGGTGTTTTCATGATCGCTTCCGTCAGCAGTCCGCCCTGATCAAAACCGACATACCCGGGCGGCGCACCAATCAGTCGCGAAACCGTATGCGGTTCGGCATATTCGCTCATATCGTAGCGCATAAACTCGATCCCGAGTTGTTCGGCCAGCTGTTTGGCAAGTTCGGTTTTGCCGACTCCGGTTGGTCCCGAAAATAAAAATGAGCCGACCGGTTTGGTTTGATGACCGAGACCGGCCCGCGAAATCTGAATCGCGTCCACCACTTTTGAAATCGCATCATCCTGCCCGAAAAGAACGGATTTAAGGTCATCTCGAAGCGTTTTTAATCTGTCTTTCTCATCGGCCACCACCGTTTTCGGCGGAATTTTCGCCATCCGGGCGATGGTGTTTTCAACCATTTGAACAGTCACCACCTGCGGGCGAATTTCTTCGGGCAAAAGTTTCATGGCTGCGCCGACTTCATCAATCACGTCAATCGCCTTATCCGGCAAAAATCTATCGTTGATATATTTTCCGGCGAGTTCCGCAGCCGTTCTGAGAGCTTCATCCGAATATTTGACGTTGTGATGTTGTTCGTAAAAACGCTTTAAGCCTTGCAGGATTTGATAAGTCTCTTCGATGGTCGGTTCGTTGATTTCAATTTTCTGGAAACGTCTGGCTAGTGCCCGATCACGTTCAAAGGCTGATTTATATTCCGCATAAGTAGTTGACCCGATACATCTTAAATCACCGGCGGCGAGCGCGGGTTTGAGAATATTACTGGCGTCCAAGGCACCGCCCTGCACGGAACCCGCACCGACAATGGTGTGAATTTCGTCAATAAACAAGATTGCGTTCTCTTCTTTTTTGAGGTCGTTGATGATTGCTTTGAAACGCTGTTCAAAATCGCCTCGATAGCGGGTTCCGGCCAGAACCGCGCCCATATCGAGCGAGAAAATTTTGGCGTTTATCAAAACTTCGGGGACGTTTCCTTCACTGATTTTAAGAGCCAGACCTTCGGCCAGAGCAGTTTTTCCCACCCCCGGCTCACCGACATAAAGCGGATTATTTTTCTTGCGGCGGCAGAGGACCTGAATGGTCCGTTCGAGTTCTGCTTCTCGCCCAATGATCGGATCTATCTCGCCGTTTGCAGCTTTCTCGACTAATTCAGTCGTAAAACTTTCGAGCGGTTTCTTGCGCGACTGAGATTGCCCGTCAAGTTCATCACTGTCAAAACCTTCGGAAATTGTTTCATCTGAGTCAATTTTAGAAATTCCGTGCGAGAGAAAATTCAGTATATCGAGACGTTTAATACCCTGTTGCAAAAGGAGATAAACGGCATAACTCTGTTCGGCCTGATAGAGTGCGGCGAGAATATTTCCGCCGTCAACCCGTTTTTGCCCACTGCCTTCGGCTTGCAAAATCGCGTATTGAATAGTGGATTGAAAGGTTGAGGTCAATTCGGGCATCAGTTGAATGCCTTCGGGCGTTTTTTCCAAAACTTCGTTGAAATATTCGTCTAAAAGCTTGGCAACCTGTTCAAGATTTGCGCCGCAATTATGCAAAACTTCTCTGGCCGATTTGTCGTCAAGCAAAGCAAAGAGCAGGTGCTCAAGAGTCACGTAATCGTGCCGCCGCTTGACCGCCTCGTCAACCGCTATACTCAATGTTTCTTCTAATTCTCTGGTCAACATAAAACCTTATTTTTAAAACCTTGAAAGGGGCGTTTTTTCTTCCCACATTTTAACAATTTCATCTATTATCGGTTGAGTTTGGGCAAATCCGATCAGACAAAAACATAGATCTTTAGAAATAGTAGCGCGTAAATTGTACTGAATATTTCATAAAATTAGTTGATTTCACTCAAAAAAAGTTTGCCTTCATGATCGTCAATGGCAATTCTGAATTTATCAAGAAAACCGCGTTTTCCCAAGACATTAGCAGCAACATAACTTTCAGCAAAATAAACTAAACACTCAAACTCAAAATCCGCAATTTCAAGTGTCACAAAATGACCAAAAACATTAAAAATTCCACCGCTTGCATTACGAACTCTTTGCCTGATTTTGGTATTTTCAACTTCAATTTCCAATTCTTCAGCAACTTCCCGTTTGAAAATGCACAAACTTGCACCCTTATCAAGTTTTGCAGCAAAAGAAAAATCTTGATTGACGTATTTTATCTTTGTCTCAATGGCGATTGAATCTTCTTCCGTGTTGTAATTCAACTGCTTTTCAAAATTGAGAGTATAAGCCATTTACCAGCCTCCAAAGGGAACATCATTTTCCGAATAAAAGAAGGTGATAAAAGAATTTGCCGCTCCGTTTTTGATGGCCTTTTCTTTGGCTTCTTTGTGAGTTTTCCCTGCTCCGACCAATTCAATCTCGCCTTCTTTGTTTTCAATCAAAGCTACATATTGGCGAGCATATTTTTCACGATTGGCCTTGACCCAGTCCATCCTCTTTTGATTGACAGTTTTAATTGAGTTTTCACCTTGGTCTTGTCTTTCCAACCATTTGCGTAAATTTTCCCGGTCTTTGGATGGCAAAGTACTAACAATTTCAATAGCTTGTTCCAATGTCGTTGGCATAAATTCCCCCACAAAAATTCTGTTTGTTCATTTCACTCAAAAAAAGTTTGCCTTGATAATCAATCAGACTTCACTCATTTTACTATCTTTTTCGGACAAAATTCCCTTTTTTATCAACTGCCTTTCAATTTCCTGCCAATCAACCATCATCCCGTAAACTTTTGACGCCTTAACGAGCGGAATATTCGGAGCAATGTCGTCAATATAAAGTTCATTTTCGTTTTTTTCCAAATCCCATCTCTGCGGATAAATTTTTCTTTCCGTCTGGCGTGAAATTTCGATGCCCGGCACCTCCGGATTGAGGTTAATAAAATCAAGCGCTTCTTTCATTGAATTATCTTCAAATTCTACCCTCATCGTATTCAAAACGATTGTGTGTCCGGCCGCTTGGAGTTTTTTGATGACTTCCAGCGAATTGGGGTTGAGTTGGCCAATTTCCGGGTAGTCGTGTTCAACCACGGTTCCGTCAAAATCAAGATAAATAATCATTTATTTCGCGCTAGTGAAGTGTTTGACTTTGTTTTACTCTGCTTCAACCGTGCACAGGAGCGGATATTCTCTGGCCTGGGCCAGATTCATCGCCTTTTCAGCTTTCATGGTTGCAATTTCGTAGGTATAAACTCCTGCTACTCCGATTCCTTTTTCGTGGACATTGAGCATAATCGTAAAGGCTTCGGCTGTCTCTCTTTTGAAGACATACTCAAGGACAAAAACGACAAATTCCATGGTCGTAAAGTCGTCATTATGCAAAAGGACTTTGAAAAGTTTGGGCTTTTCGAGCTTTTCCTTCTTCTCGGTCAAAATATCACTGTCTCGTTCAAAATCAGTCAATTCCGGCATATCAATAAAGGGGGAAAGGTTAAAAGTGAAAAAGGTTAAGAGTCTGTTTAAATTTTTGAAATATCCTTGTTTTGTCGCTGAAAGTGACGAATTTAATAGCGTCGGGAGCATCCTGACGTTAGGTAAAGCAAACATTCCGTCGCTCAAAGTGACGAACACAACCCGTTGAAGTTTCGTCACCTTCAGCGACGGATCACCTTTTTTATCAATTCGTTGGGTGCCGCTCGCGCTTTACCCAACGCTATTAAATTTGTCCCTTTCAGGGACTTTAAGGAAAATTTAAACAGACTCTAAAAGTGAATAAGTTAATCCTGGGGTTCTGCCTCTTTTTTAAAAAAATGTCTTAGAATCCTCAACAACAAATAATTAGCTGATGTCCAAAACTTTTTCACTCTTAAACTTTTAATTCAGAAAGTTCTATATCTTCCAGTTTGTTCGGCTTCGCGCCTAAAAATCTTTCTGCGACTTTGGCAAAGCGATAAGCGGCGTCCGTGACATAAAAATGATCAAGATCATCACACAGATGCCGTTTCCCTTTGATCACATTCGGATTAGCCAAATTCTTTTCAATCAATAATTCGGCCACCTCTTCGGCGCACGCCTGGCCTGAATCTATAAGTTTAACATTTTCGCCGAGCGTTTGTTGAATCACTTCGCGCAAAATTGGGTAATGAGTGCAGCCTAAAACAACGGCTTCAGGCTGAAATTCATTAATTTGAGCTAAATATTTTTTGGCAATTGAACGGGTTTCCGGCTCATTTAACCAATTTTCTTCGGCCAATGGCACAAAAAGCGGACAGGCTGTCTGGATGACTTCGGCTGAGTCTTTGGCCAATTTAATGGCTTTTTCGTAAGCCTCACTCAAAACAGTCGCTTCGGTCGCAATGACGCCGATTCGGTTAGCTATCCGGGCGGCCTGACGGGCTCCGGGTCCGATCACACCGACCACGTCAAGCCCGATCGTTTCGCGAATTTTCGGTAACGCCAGAGCCGAAGCCGTATTACAAGCCACGACCAGCAATTTAATCCCGCGAGACGCCAAAAAGACGGCATTTTCGAGGGCGTAGCGTTCCACCGTGGCCAACGATTTGGTGCCGTAGGGGACTCGTGCCGTGTCGCCCAGATAAACAAAATGCTCATTCGGTAACCGATTGTGCAAAGCCCGATAGACGGTTAATCCGCCAACCCCTGAATCAAAAATACCGATGGGCAGCGAATTTATTGAATTTTTGGTTGGTAATGTCACTTTCATCGAATCGAAAGAGAAGAATATGGTCTGCCCTCGGAAATGTCAAAAAACATGCGGCTTTAAAATCACGAATGCCCGGGAATAAATGGCCGAAGGAGTTATTTATTTCCGAGCATTCGCGCTTCTGGGGGAAGCTTAAAATTGTAAAAATCAAAAAGTAAAAATCAAAACTTAAGAAAATAATTTTAGGCCGCTTCTAAAAGCCGTTCGCCCTGCAGACGATTCAAAGCCATCAGGATGACGTTTTCGCTGACCGAAACGCCGAGTTCCCGGCCCATTTCCGCTGCAATCTCCGTCGTGTCTTTGTTTCCGTCACATCTTTCCCAAACATAGGCTGAGGTCGGGTTAAGTCGAATGTGATGGTGGTTCAAAATATCTTCGATAAAAAGTTCGCCCGTATCTTCTTTAACTACTAAATCGTTTCTTCTCGCAATTGGTTTCATAAAAACTCACCTCAATTTGAATTAAGCGCCGGTTGGCACAGAAATATAAAGCAATGAGCGTGCCATGGATTTTAAAATGCTTAAAATATACGTATTTGTTGGAGAAAACAAATTGTTCGGGGATTTCTACAAAGCTTGTTGAATAATAAACTCGTTCAATTTGACCGATTTTTTGAATTGATTACGGTCAGAGTTTGATTTTAGTGTGTTTTAAGATATTTGCAATTATGGCAGTTGATCGAAGCTTTTTGATTGCCGCTTTTTTAGTTGACAAAATAAATTTTGGGCGTAAATTGGATTTATGCCAATCCTAATTTTTGCTTTGATTGTTTTAGTCGTAGTTCTTTCGGGAATCAGAATCGCGCAAGAATACGAACGTGCGGTGGTTTTTCGTTTAGGAAGATTTAGCCGGATCAAGGGGCCCGGGATCTATTATCTCATCCCGCTCATTGATCGTCAGCAAAAAGTTGATATTCGAACCTCGACCGTCAATCTCGAACAACAGGAAACCATCACCAAAGACAGTGTGACCATTAAAGTTAATGCCGTTTTGTGGTTTCGGATCGTGGACGCCTCAAAAGCAATTTTAGAAGTGGTCAATTATAATCAAGCCGTCTATCAATTTTCTGTGACAGCGCTTAGAAATATCATCGGGCAGCATTCGCTCGACGAGGTTTTGAAAGAGCGTGAACAAATTAATCAGACTTTGCAAAGCATCGTGGATTCGATTACCGAACCGTGGGGCATCAAAATTGAAATGGTGGAGATGAAAGACGTCGAAATTCCCGAATCAATGCAACGGGCGATGGCGCGTGAAGCCGAAGCCATTCGGGAAAAACGAGCCAGAATCGTCAAAGCCGAAGCCGAACTGGAAGCCTCGATCAAACTTACGCAAGGCGCGAAAAAAATGGAGGAAAGTCCGATTGCACTTGAACTGAGACGGATGCAAATGCTTTCCGAAATTGGAATTGACAACAACACCACGACCATTGTTTTGATTCCGTCCGAATTTGGGCAGGCGGCCAAATCTTTTGCCGAATCTTTTGCTAATGCAAAAGACAAATGATGCCGACTTAATCAATGAAAATCTCGTCCACAAAAATGTAGGCCTCAAATCCGGCGCCCGGATGCCAGGCCGGAATTTTGCCTAAATTGGTTGCTGTGACCCGCACATAACGAGCTTTGACCGGCGAAATGTTTTGGACGTAATCCTTAAACTGTTCCTTCATATCTTCGGGGGAAATATCGGTTTTAATTTCTGTAACTTTTGTCCAATTGGCATTATCAGTTGAAACTTCAAACTCAATCCGCGTCGGCATCCAGATCCAGCTCCGGGCAACCTGCAAAAACCCGCCGCCAAGGCGTTTTATCTCGGTTTCGCGCTGCAAATCTATGACGGCGATAAAATTCTGTGCTTGATAACCTTGCCATTCGCCCGAAGCAAAATTGGTCGTCCCACGAAGACCGTCAATCAAACCGATGTCACCGCCGCCGGTGTATTGCCGGCTGTATTTTGAAAATAATTGGACCGTCCAATCGTGCGGTAATTTCCGGACGACTGATTCGACAATTTGACTTTTTTCGCCTTTTGAATTAACCGCGACGGCTTTGATGGTCGTGGTTTTATCAATCGTTAATGGTTGCCGGTAACGCAGATCAGGCTCACCTCCGTCAATCGAATAGCGGACGCGGCCGTCTATTTCATGCAATCGGTCCGAAAGAATCGCAACATTTGTGGAACCTTTGAAAACTCTCTCTTTAGCCTCGATCACCGGAACTGCCACAAAACCAATGTCGTCAATGGCAGAGGTTGATGATTCACTGAAATGCCAAAACGGCACATCAGACATCTTAAATTCCAGAGTTCCTCCGTTTTTAAGGTCCGAATGATCAAAGAAAGTCTTTCGATGATCTTTGCCGTTTAGTTTAACCGATTCAAAGTGAATGTTTTTCGGTGAGAGGTTTGAGGTTTTGATCGTAAAAGTTTTACCGTTTTCCAAATGAATCTTGACTTCCTTAAAAAGCGGCGTTCCAAAATCGTAACGCGGAACGGATGGATTGACTTGATAAAATCCCATCGAACTTAAAATAAACCAGGCCGACATTTGCCCGCAATCCTCGTTTCCAATCAAACCGTCCGGCGCATTTTGGTAAAATTCGTCCAGAATTTTGCGAACTAATTCCTGAGTTTTTTTAATCTCGCCGACATAATTAAACAGATAGGCAATATGATGCGAAGGCTCATTACCGTGTGCGTATTGTCCGATAAGTCCTGTAATATCAGGCTGTTCACGTCCTTCGAGCTTGTCTTCGGTATTAAAAAGCCGTTCAAGTTTTCCGGTAAAATTTCCTTTTCCACCGTGCAATTCAATCAAGCTGTCAATATCGTGCGGCACAAAAAACGAATAAACCCACGAGTTTCCTTCCGTAAAATGAAAGGTCACTTCATTCGGCTTAAAAGGCGAAACCCAGCCGCCGTTTTGTCGCGGCCGCATAAAACCCAGATCCGCGTCGAAAAGATTTTTGTAAGCCTGGGCACGTTTTAGGTAGTTATTGAGATCCGATTCATACCGTTTGAAAGGCGGAACATAGGTTCGTTGTTTTTCACCCGGACGGTTTCTGGCAGCCGCCGAGCGCGGGATCAACTGCCCGGAGTCCACCCATTTTTGACGCCCCTGCTCATAGAGAATCCTGGCCATCACCGCGATACAAAAATCGTTATAAGCATATTCGAGCGTTTTGGAAACCGATTCGTTTTCGTCTTCCATCGAAATATAGCCGCGTTTTTTGTAGGCTTCGAGTCCGAAATGATTGAGTTCCGCCGAATGTTTGCTTGCCTCAAATGCCTTTTCGTAGTCGAATCCTTTGATGCCTTTGGCCATCGCGTCGGCAATCACCGAAACGGCGTGATAACCGATCATCGTATCGGTTTCATTGGCGGCCAGTTCCCACACCGGAAGTCGTCCACCCTGTTCGTATTGGCGAATGAAAGTATTGATAAAATCGGCGGTGCGTTTTTCATCGGTAATTGTATAAAGCGGATGGGTGGCGCGAAAAGTATCCCAGAGCGAAAAAATTGTGTAGTTTTCCGATTTCCGATTTTGGATTTTGGATTTTGAATCGCCCTTCAGATTATGAACTTTTTTATCGAGTCCGAGATAATCGCCATTAACATCGCTAAAAATATTCGGCTGAACCTTGGTGTGATAAAGTGCGGTATAAAATTTGGTCAAATTGTCCTGGTTATCGTCGGTCACTTCTATCTGGCTCAGTTCTTTGTTCCAGGCAGTTTTGGCATCTGCCCGAACCTTTTCAAAATTCCAATGAGGGACCTCTGTCTGTAAATTTTGGCGGGCATTTTCGATGCTGACGGCTGAGATACCGACTTTGACGAGGATTGGTTTTTTATCGGAATTATCAAAACGTAACATCGCGGTTAAATTTGTGCCTTTCATCTCTTTCAAACGCTCGCTTTGTTCCGTGATTACATCGTCAACGCTAATCGCGCTCGAAACAAAAGGCTCGGAAAACTCGGCAACAAAATAAATAATTTGGTCTTTTGCCCAACTCGAAGAACGACGAAAACCTTCGATTTGATTCTTTCCGACAATTTTCACGGATGAATCTAAAACCTTGTCGCGCCATTTTAAGTTAAAATCCAGATTGACAAATTTTGCATCGGGAAAAGTATATCGATGAATGCCAACTCGTTTCGTTGCAGTCATTTCCGCTAAAATCCCATTATCCATTTTAACGGAATAATAACCGGTGTTTGCGCTTTCATTTGAATGAGAAAAAGTTCTTGAATTGTTTCCGTCTAACCTCGGCGTAACCAAAATATCGCAATAATCGGGAATCCCCGTCCCGCTCAGATGCGTATGCGAGAAACCGAAAATCTCATTATCCGAATAATGATAGCCGCTCGAACCGTCCCAATTATCAATTCGCGTATCGGGTGAAAGCTGGACTGCGCCAAACGGAACTGTGGCCCCGGGAAAAGTGTGTCCGTGTCCGCCAGTGCCGATAAACGGATTGACATATTTGGTGTAATCTCTGGTTTGCGCCGGAGCAGTCAGCAGTAAGCAGTAAGCAATAAGCAGTATTGATATTAATTTCATCACACTAATCCTTGTTTTGCTTTTTCGTCAGATTTGCCAACATTTCTTTGATGTCGCCGACGCCTTTGAAGGCAACATAAGCCGTCACAAAAATATACCAAATGACTGCTGCCATGGTTAAAATAAACCAAAATGTCTTCATGCGCTTTTGCCTCCAATCATATTTTTCAGAGTTGAACCGACCACCATTGCCAATGCCGAAAAGACGTAAGCTGCGATTCCTGAAGTGTAAGCCCCAATTGCTTTCGCAGTTTCGGGCTGAGTTTTTTCTAAAACTAAATAAGTAATCGGAATAACCGCCGCAAAAAATATAGAGCCGATTGCGCCCCAACTATTTGCCCGTTTCCAATAACATGTCGCAATCAAAATTACCGAAATACTGGCCAGATAAATCGTCCCGGTAATGCCGAGATACGTCCACACATCGCCTTCGAGCGGATACCAGAGCCCGTAGAAAAGCAGAAAAAGTCCGATCAGCGCCACGATCGAACGGTTCCAAAAAAGTCCGCGTTTTTCCGACCATTTGCCTTTGCGAAACGGGGCGAGGATGTCGTTGTAAATGACGCTGGCCCAGGTCAGCATATAGCTTGAATCGGTGGACATATCCGCCGCCAGCATCGCCGCAATGCAGAGCCCCATCAAACCAATCGGCACAAAGGTCGAAAGAAATATCGGCATTGCGTCCAGCGTATTGGTCATTTTCCCGAGTGTGGCAAGTGCCGCAATGCCCCAGATTCCGGGAATCAAAAATCGGCAGACGAAAAAGAAACTGGTTCGGGTATAAATCTTTTGCCCGGTTTTGGTATCTTTCGCCGCCAGGACTCTGGCAATGGTCGTTTGCCACGTCAAAACTGCCGCAAAGTTTAACAAAAATTGAAAGACGACATATTGCCAACCCAAATCGGGATGGACAAATGGATTAAATCCGCCCGCCCCGTAATTGGTTTCAACCGTTGTCACGATTTTTTCCCAACCGATATTGACGAGAATCAAAATCGTGACCGCAATTAATCCCACACACATCACGATAAACTCAAAAAAGTCCGTTACCAAAACCGACAGCATTCCGCCGAAAATCGTATAAAGAGCGACTCCAAGCAGTAAAATAGTCATCGTAATTTCTAAATATCCGACGTTAATTCCGGCGACTTGCACCAAAAATTGTCCGCCAATCCGTAGAAAAACGCCCATATTCAACAATCCGCCCAGTACAATTACCACGCCTGCCGCCCAACGCACCCGCGAGCCGAATTGTTTTTCGATCAGTTCTGGAATGGTAATCACCCCCGAATCGCGTAAGGGCTTGATACAAAATCCGGTATAGCCGACAATCAGCATCGCCACCGCCATCGCAATTCCCGGTGTGGCCCCGGCAAATCCGTATTTGTAGCCGGCCTCCGCCGTGTACATACAGGTCACGATGCCGAATTCGGTCGCGGCTAAACTCGCAATACCGAGATAAACATTCATCTCCCGCCCCGCCACCAAAAAATCTTCGACTTTATCTACATATTTTCTCACCCAGAGACCTGCGATCATCGTCACCAGCAAATAAACGCCGACGATGCTTCCATCCAAAAGCCAGTTGAAATTTGTCATTTATTTTTCCTTTTGCAGAAGGTTGGTTAAATCATTTCCGCCATTATGCTACCGCTTTTCTTTTCAATCAAGACCAAAATCATTTCCAACGCAAAACTTTGAAAGCAATCGTTCGATAGCTATCTTTTTTCATTCAATATACCGATTCTTATGCTATCAACGGCGATTAGTTCAGAATAAGCGGTTGGATTTTCGGCATTTGCATTTGGCGAACTATCAACTTCAAGACGGTAATTGTCGGCTCATTTGGTGTCGTAAAGATTTTTTTCCGCTTTTTATACTTCGGTTTCCCTGGTTTTCCAAATCCAGAATAACGATTGAATTTTTTCCTATTTTTTAAGCCATCCGGCCGGAACTTCAAGCGATTGCTGCGGGCCGATTTGCCAATACCGCCCAAGATGATGACCATTTACCCAAACGTGACCTTTACCCCAATTTCGCATATCGAGAAAGGTGTCGCCGGGTTCTTTGAGATTAAAGGAGCCGCGAAAAAATATTTCCGCGTTTTTCTGGTTTGAGCACCGGAAATAATTCAAATCCCGAACTCAGGTTATTTTAATGTCCACTTTAAGCAAGTAAGCAAAAGTTTTGCGACAGATTGAAAATAAAGAAAAGTTTGCAAATAATTGAGTCACTTTCGTTTTTGGATTTTCTTCATTGTCCGTTGTCCGTTGTTAATTGTGCATTGGTGCTTAACTTATTTTTTTACACTTTCCTTAAACCATCGTCTCGCGCTTTTCGTTCCATTTTCCGCGAGTAAAATCAGGAATTTTGATCGGCATCGAGCCTTTGGCGACTGATTCGGCGCTGAGAGGGAAAGGTGCAGAAACTGCTGCTCCATCATAAACGTCGATATCGGGAACCAGTCCTTCGCGGAAACATTGTACTAATCGCCAGGACATAATGAAATCCATTCCGCCGTGCCCGGCGCCCCGAGCCTTTTCGCCAAGTTTTTTCCAAAGCCAATGTGTGTATTTCTCTTTATATTTGGTTAAATCAGTAAACTTGTGTTTTTCGGGCTGACCTTCGACCATAATTCGGGCCGGAAAGTCACGAAAGAGTCCTTTTGTCCCCTGGATCAGATTGATTCGGTCATACGGACGCGGCGTCGAAGTATCGTGCTGAAGCTTGATGGTTAAGCCCTTTATCGTTTTAATGAGCGTGGTGTTCATATCACCCGCCACATATTTTTCCTTCCACTTTGGCGAATCTTTGGGAACGGTTTGTTCACGGTAAAGATCCAAACTTCTCGACGGTGACGACATCGAAACAAGGTAATCAAAACGGTCGCCGCGATTGATATTCATATAGTTCCCAACCGGCCCGAGTCCATGCGTCGGGTAAAGATTTCCGTTCAAACGCGTGTGCCAGGCACGCCGCCACAATCCTTCGCTCCGACCTTCGTTTAAGATCCAACGCAAATCATGATTATAAGCCGCCTCGCCATGAGTGATTTCACCGAAAAGACCGTCGCGAACCATATTTAGAACGAGGGTTTCGTTAAAATCGTAGTTGCAGTTTTCCATCATGATGCAATGTTTGCGAGTCTTTTCCGAAGTATCCACCAGTTTCCAGAGATCCTTGATCGAAGTCGCCATCGGAACTTCGAGCCCGACGTGTTTGCCGTTGGTCATGGCCGCGATCCCAATCGGCGCATGCCATTCCCACGGAGTCGGCGAATAGACGAAATCAATATCATCCCGCTGGCAAAGTTTTTCAAAAGCATAGTCGCCCTCCGTATAAAGAGCCGGGGCAGGGCGTCCGGCCTTTTCAATCATTGCCTGGCCTGCCTCGGCATTAGCTTTGACGTTATCGCAGAGAGCAATGATCTCGAGATTTTCCACCCCGAGAAAATCGCGAACCGATGGTGTAGCCGTCAGGCGCTGCGCTGGCAATCGCTGAATGCCCCACGACGCCCGAGCCACCGGTGCGGTTGACGA
>JANOEF010000444.1:0-1616 GCA_031413075.1 Acidobacteriota bacterium
CGCCTGCTGGATAAATATTTCGTAATCACCGGCAACTTTCGGAGTAAAATTTCCCGTCCAGCGCGAAGACATTGGTTTTGGCGCGGCAAAAGTTGCTAATGAAAATTCGAGGTCGCCGGATGCAAAAGCTCCGAATTCAAACAGTGACCCCCAGTTGATGTTTTGCCGGATTTCGGTCTTCGACGGTGCCCCCGAAAGTTCGAGATCATCGAACAATTCGAACAAAATCCCGCCTCTCCCATCATCGGTTTTGAAATTTGTTTTATTGGCTAAGTTATTGTAATTATTGATTCCCCGGGCGGAAGTAACATTGACGCCGGAACCGAGAAAATTACTGATTCCGCTCAAATAGCTGACCGTTTGAAACGGAGCGATCGAAGCGCTGCCGCCCCCTAAAACTGCGGTTGGATTTCCATTTGGACCAATCACGGCCACAGTTTTTAATTTTTGTTTGTCGAGCGGCAAAACATTTCCCTGATTTTTAAGCAGCACCATTGACTCCCGAGCCGCTTGCAGTGCGATTTGTCGTCCCGGCTGATTAAGTTTTGGAATTGAAAGATCTTCCTGCGAGCGATCCAGCCAGCCGAATCGAAGAGCGGTGCGAAGCAGCCGGCGAACTTTATCATCAATCGTGGCCTGAGTGATTTTTCCTTCTTTTAAAAGTGGCAGGAGCTTTCCCCGATTCAAAAATAATCCGAACGGCATTTCGAGGTCGAGACCTCCGTTAGCCGCCCCAAGTGCATCATAAGTTGCCCCCCAATCAGACATCAAAAGGCCTTGAAATTTCCAATCACCTTTTAAGATTCCATTACTGATCTTGCTGTTTGCGGACATATATTCGCCGTTCACCAGATTGTATGAACACATGATGGCTCCGGTGTTTGCTTCCTTGACGGCGGCTTCAAAAATCGGTAGATAAATTTCGCGCAGAGTCCGTTCATCAATCACTGAATCGGATCTGTGCCGCCAAAATTCTGAATTATTGCCGATAAAATGCTTGACCGTGGCCGAAACGCCCTGACTCTGGAGCCCTTTGATAAAATTAACTGTTAAGCGCGAACCCAAAAACGGGTCTTCGCCGAAATACTCAAAATTTCTGCCGTTGAGCGGAGACCGGTAAATATTGACGCCCGGGCCGAGCGAATAATGAACACCCCGCGAACGGGCATCGCGTCCGATTTGGAGGCCTGTTTCCTCTGCCAGTTTCGGATTCCAACTGGCGGCCAACGCAATCCCTCCGACCATCACATTTGCCCGGCTATCTCGCCTGACCCCAAAAGGACTGTCGGCAGTTTTTAAGAGCGGCATTCCGAGCCGTTCAAACCCGCGCACATCGAAGCCGTTGACACCGCCGAGCGCATCAATCTTTTCTTCTAACGTCATTTTTTGCAAGATGGCTTCAACCCGCACCTCGACCGCCGGGCTCTTTTGTCCCCAAGCGTTAAATACGCCGCAAAAAGTGATAGTTAAGCAGATAAACCAAATATTCTTAACAAAAGTGCGGTTGTGCGCTGTGTTTTTAAGCCGACAAATAAAGGATTCAGTTGCTTTGGTTATTAAATATTGTTTATTCATTGTTTTCCTGGAAATTGTTCAAAATCAGCTCTGTTTTTTCG
>JANOEF010000445.1:0-6981 GCA_031413075.1 Acidobacteriota bacterium
ATCATCACCAAAGCAGATTGACTTGTACAACCAACGGGATTGACGAATATTATCAGCAGAATGTTTACACCTGGGCGGATGGTCGAGTTATTACCAAAGAATTTCCGGGCGAATTAAAGAATGGTTGGTTAAAATTTGATAATCCGCGTTTGAAGGGGGAATCAACCGAAGTTGATGACGATTGTATATTCTTGACCTGGGTTTATAAAGATAGTCCACAGGATAAATATGTCGAAATTATCACGCTCGAATCAGACACCCATCGTTGCCGGACGTGGCAGCATTTTGAGAATGGCGTGTTTGCAAAATTGACCGTCATTGATGAGCGGAAAGTTGGGTAATCAGATAATTGTAAATAGTAAATTGTTAATTGGGGTTGGCTGCTCTCAAGTTTTCATAAAAACTAATAATGTTTAAATATTTTGGTTTTTTATTTACAATCGCAGATTTCAAAGCCGAAGCTTTGATTCTCCAAATATTTTTGGGCGGGGTGAAAAATTGTTGATACGGCTTGCTTTAGGTCTCTTACTCAGTGGTTTAATTCCAGCTAAAAATAGTCTTTGAATTCGACAGTTTGAGCATTTGCGAAACTTGCCAAAACAAAAATCGGAAAACAAAATTATTGCCAATAATCATATTGAATGTGATGAGCGGCTTCAGCCGCCATCTCTGTTCCCAACAGTTTTCCGACTGCATACAGCGAAGCATCAATCCCGGCTGAAACTCCGGCCGAGAGAATTATTTTGCCATTATCAACCCAACGTTTTTCAGGGAACACTGCTGTGTTTGGCGCGACTTCTTTCAGTGCATCAATTGATTTAAAATGGGTAGTCGCCTCAAGATTTTCTAAAAGTCCTGCCTTTGCCAAAATCAACGCCCCGGTACAAACTGAAAGTATCAGTTCCGCGTCGGGTGCGTGTAAATGTAACCATTCCAATAGTTTCGGATTATTCATTTCACGTCTGCTCCCCTGCGGAGTTCCATCCGGCAAAAAACCTCCACCGCCCGGAATTACCAAGACATCGGGCTTTGGGCAATCGTCAAATCCATAATTTGGAATAACGATTAAGCCTTTTTTGGCTGTTACCGGAGATTTTTCAGCAACAGTATAAACATCAAAGGGTGGTTGTCCGGTTTGTCGTCCGCCGGAAACGGAAAAAATCTCGAAAGGTCCGGCGAAATCCAGCACTTCAATTTCATCGAAAAGCAGGATGGCAACATTTCTCACTAAATCACTCCGTCCTGCTGGAGTTTCTCGATCACGCTTTTTTGCGTTTCAATAAAATGTGCGCGGGTCGGTTTTTTATCCAGGAGAGTGTTGGAGGGATAAAAGCTGTGTTTGGCGTAACTTTCGGCATAGAGTTCAAAGCGTTGGCGAGATAAAATGTTGCCCATGCCGGGACGGCGGCGATTGCGGCGGAGGGCGGCTAAATCAATTTCGCTAAAGGTGTTCATTGATTCCCCCTGACCTGTTTGGGCGATTACTAAGCCTTTGTAATCAACAATTTTTGAGCCGCCATCTGTCGAATTTTCGGGAATTGAGATGTCGGCAATGCCGGCGGAATTTGCCGAAACAACATAGGCCATATTTTCGAACGCCCGGGCTAATTTGGCGACATCTTTCGGCGTGTTTTCCATTCCAAAAACTTCCGACGACGAATGGCAGAAAACCTCAGCCCCGCGCATTGCCAGACAGCGGGCAATTTCAGGATAAAGAATTTCTTCGGAAGCGATACAGGCCAAATTTCCGATTTCGGTTTTGGCAACCGGGAAAACACCTTCGAGTCCATAAATCTCCAGATATTTATCCCAAATATCGTGAGGAGTCGGTGCAAACATCGAATTCAAACGTCGGTAGCGCAGATTTACAAATCCATCCGGCGCAATGATAAAGGATGTTTGGAAATAAATTCCGGGGAAATGGTTATCGTATTCGTAGGCGTTTCCGGAGAGATAAATCTTATGCTTTCGGGTAATTTCGCCAAGCATTTTATATTCTTCACCGTCAATTTCGAGACAAGCTTTGTCGAGCCAATTTTCGATAGATTCACCCAACGGAAAACTTGTCAAAAAATATTCGGGCAATACCACAAGTTTTACATCCGACCCGACAAACGCAATTGATGCTGCAATTTGCTGGCCGATACGTTCAATCGTGGCCTTCATTATCTGACTGGCTTCAGTTCGGTTTTGAGCTTTATTGACGGCAAAACACTTGGTTTGGAGGGCGATGGCGCGATAACTTTCCATAAATTTAAAGTTTCACTAATAAAGGTTCAAAATTGAAAATCAGATGAGACTTTGAACTTTGAACCTCTAATTTTCAACTATTCATTAGGATAAATCAAAATGTTCAAATAACCATCAACTTTGCCAAAATGGTCAGGCAAAATAACGGTTGTTGAATCTTTTTGAGTGATGATAGCGGGGCCGTCAATTTTATGCCCGGCACGCAGATTTTCCCGGTCATAAATCGGAGTTGAAAGTTGTTTTCCGTCAAACCAGGCGGTGTGATCTTCATATTTTGCCGAACTGGCGTCTTCGTGGCCGCTTTCATATTTGGGCAACTCAACTTTTCGCACCGTTCCAACCCCGATACAGCGCAGATTAACTATTTCAATCGGCGATTCGATATTGAAACCATAATTTTTTTCGTGCAGTTCCTTAAAGTCCGAGATAAATTTCTGTTTACCTTCTTCAGTCCCAAACTGATCCGGCGTGACGGTGATAGGGAATTCAAAGCCCTGTCGGTAATATCGGACATCAACCTGGAAATTTAATTTTTGACTTTCCTTAGCAATTTCCTCTCCGTCGAGCCATTCGGTGGCTTCTTTCCCCAACACCTCAAAAATCTGTCCAAACTCTTGATTATCAATTTTTTCGAGTTCTCGAATCATCGTTTGCGAAAATTCGTTGCGAATGTCCGAATGCAAAAAGCCCAACGCAGACAAAACGCCCGGAGTTGGCGGAGAAATGCATGGATACGAACCGCAAAGTTTTGATAATGAATTGCCGTGAAGCGGTCCTGCGCCGCCGAAAGCGACAAGCGCGAAATCACGCGGGTCTAAACCCCTTTGTACTGAAACAAGCCGCAAGGCGCCAAACATATTTTCATTAACAATGTCCAGAATTCCCTGGGCGGCGGCTTCAATTGAAAGTCCAAGCGCGTCAGCAATTTTTTTAACCGCATGGCGCGAGGCTTCAATGTCCAAAGACATTTCACCTCCCAATAATCGCGGCGGAAGATGTCCCAGCACCACATTAGCATCCGTCACAGTCGGTTCTTCACCGCCTTTTTGGTATGCCGCAGGGCCCGGATCAGCACCGGCTGATTGTGGACCGACCCGCAAAGCTCCCGTCATCGGAACGTGAGCGATTGATCCGCCGCCGGCACCAACTGTGCGGACATCAACTGAAGACGCTTTGACCGGATAATATCCAACCCGTGTCTCGCGGACCAGGTTTGGCTGACCGCCCATCGTTACGCAAACATCGGTCGAAGTTCCGCCCATATCAAAGCCCAAAACTTTATCGAATCCGGCCAGTTCTCCGACATACGCGGCTGCCACTGCTCCGCCCGAAGGTCCTGATAACAAAGTGTTGACGGGAGATTTTTTAGCGGCTTCGATGGACATCACACCGCCGTCGGAACGAACAATGTTGACGGTCGTATCAATCTTCGCATCGGCTAATTTTTCTTGAATTCCTTTCAAATAATTGGCCATTTTCGGGCGGACATATGAATTCATGACCGTCGTCAAACAGCGCTCATATTCGCGGAATTCAGGCAAAATATCAGTTGAAATCGTGACGGGAAGGTCGGGAAACATTTCAGCGGCAATGTCGCGGATTTTTCGTTCGTGAACATTGCTGGCAAAAGAGTTGATCAGCGAAACGGTCAAGGCTTCGATTCCGGCATCGTGCAAATCTTTGATGTGACCGCGAATTTCCGCTTCGTCAATTGGAGAAGTTTCGATGCCTTTGGCAGTTGTTCGGCAGGTAACGCCCCGTGTCAAATAGAGCGGAGCGAGCGGGTCGGGTTTTTGCATAATAATCCACCCAGCCAGTGGGCCGGGCGTTTGGGAGCGCGCGACATGCAGAATTTGCTCAAATCCACGTGTCGTAATGAGTCCGACGAGTGCGCCTTTTCCTTCTAAAACGGCATTGGTGGCAACGGTTGTTCCGTGCAAAATCAGGTCAATGTCATTGGCGTCCAACCCGTTACGCTCAACGATTTTTTTGATGCCTTCAAGGATGCCGATTGATTGGTCGGCGGGTGTCGAAGGCGTTTTTTCCAGCTTCATTTCGCCGGTTTTGTTGTTGAACAAAAGTAAATCGGTGAACGTGCCGCCGACGTCAATTCCTAAACGATAACTCATAGTTTGCCTCGATAATTTGTTTGTATTTTATGTCAAATTATTTTTTTGATAATATAGCAAATATATCTTGCATTTTTAACCAAGTCAAGCTAAATTTGTTATAGACTTATATCAAATTTTTGTGTTACCTTTCGCTAACAAATGAGTTGCGATTTTGTTTCTAAAAGTATATTTTTTGTGATGACTTTGACGGTTTGTTCCTTGACAAATTTCGGGCAGGACAGCGAAATAAAACTTTTGGGGAAATGGATGACGGGTAGTTGGGATACATTCGCCCAGGTCGAACAAGACGAGGAAAACGACAACAAATATAAACATATTCGCGCCATTTTGCACGTTGTTCCGCATGAAATGTCGGAATTAAAAGACGGATTAGCGTTTTACGTGGAAAACCAGGATTCGGCCAATCGTCCACGCCCGTATCGGCAAAGAATTTATTGGCTTTTCCGTAGCAACAGCAAAATTACTCTGCGAATTTTTCGGATTCGGGACGATAAAGAATTTATCAATTCATATAAATATCCAAGCATTTTGAAAACTTTAGCTTTTGATCGGTTAACTGCCGAAGAAGGTTGCGATCTGACTTACGAAAAGGTCAACAAAAAACTGTACAAAGGCAAAACGAATGGCGGAAAAGCTTGTAAATCAACTTTGCGCGGAGCAACCTGGACGTATTCGGAAAGTGAGATTTCGCCAACTTTTTGGATAAATCTCGACCAGGGTTTTGACAACGCAAACAACCACAAATGGGGACCGCCGCCAGGAGCGGTTGGGCATATTTTTAGAAAACGAAAATAGTTGATAATTGATAATGGATAATTGAAAATGAGAAGTAAATTATCAACCATCAATTGTCAATTATCAATTAGTGAATGATTTTTGGGGGACTAACATCAGCAGGCAACCTTTTAGCCCGCAACGCGAGAAATTTTCCCAACGACATCGGGTTAATTTTTGGCGAAAAGCGTCTGACCTGGAAAGAATTGGATGAGAGAGCAAAGGCATTCGCTAACTCATTGTTTGAATTGGGCTTAGAACGCGGCGACCGAGTGGCAATTTACGCCAAAAACTCGAATCAATGGGTTGAAGCGTTGTTTGGATTGGCGCAGGTCGGCCTAATTTCGGTGACCGTAAATTATCGTCTGACTCCTAATGAAGTCGCATTTATTGTTGAAAATTCAGGTGCAAAAGCAATCATTTGCGACGAGACAACCGAACAAAATTCTTGGCAAGTAAAAGAAAAAATCGAATGTTTGCAACAAATAATTAATCCACAGCTATTTGAAAACTTAATAGAAAACAGACAATCCCAAATCCCAAATCCCGAACCCCAAATCGAAGAGGCGATGTTGCTTTACACTTCCGGCACAACGGGTTTTCCAAAAGGCGCAATTTATTCGCATTATTCGCTACTGGTCGGGATGTTGGTTCACGTTCACGCGATTGCGAGTCGGCAAACCCATCGGGTCATGCTGCCTTCGCCATTATATTCGGCGGCGGGAATTGCGGGGATTTATTGTGCGGTTTATGTCGGTTCACAAATTTCTTTGATAAATTATGATGTCGAAACGGCTTGCCAGACAATCGAGCGCGACCAGATTACTTTTACCAATCTTGTGCCGACCACCATTCAGATGCTACTGGCGTCAAAGGTTTCAAAAGAATACGATTTAAGCTCTTTGGAAGTTTTGCTATACGGCGGCTCACCGATTCCCGAAAATGTTTTGCGGGAGGCAATGCACCGCTTTCCGAAATGCGGTTTTCGACAAACTTTCGCGACCACCGAAACAGGTTGCGCGGGAACGGTTTTAGAGCCGAGCGAACATCGTCTAGCACTTGAAAATATTGATAAAAAACATCTTTTGCAATCGTGCGGACGGTCGCAGACGAATGTTGACGTTCAAATCGTGGACGAGGATTGGAATTTTTTGCCGCCAAATGAAGTCGGTGAAATTGCCATTCGCACCGAAGCAAATATGGTTGGATACTGGAACAATCCAGATGCAACCGCGAAAACTTTGCGCGACGGTTGGCTTCGCACCGGCGATATGGCGCGGATGGATGCGGACAGCTATTTGTATCTGGTTGACCGCAAAAACGATATGATTGTGTCGGGCGCATTAAACGTCTATCCGTCCGAAGTTGAGCGAATTTTGCAACAACATCCGAGCATTTTTGAAGTCGCGGTTATCGGCGTTCCAAGTGAGAAATGGGGCGAAGAAGTGAAAGCGATTGTCGTTTTGAAAGACGGCGAAAATGTTTCGGAAAGCGAAATTATTCAATTTTGCGAAGGAAAATTAGCAGGTTTCAAAAAGCCGAAAACAGTTGAGTTTATTGACAAATTACCGCGAAATTTGACGGGTAAAATTTTGAAAAAAGATTTGCGAGAGAGATTTAGCCACGAACAAACACGAAAATAACACGAAAGTTTTGTGTTTGAAAAATAAAAATTAGACGCGGACAAACGCGGATTAAGCAGATAAACGCGAATCAAAAATCTAAAAACTATCTGTGAAAATCCGTTAAATCTGTGTTTATCTGTGTCTAATTCTTTTTCGTGTCCTTTCGTGTTTGTTCGTGGCTAATAAATTTATGACAAGAG
>JANOEF010000446.1:0-4684 GCA_031413075.1 Acidobacteriota bacterium
CCGTATTCGGTGCTTCTTTATTTGCATTTGCCAGCGTGGTAAACAAAATGCCTCGATATGTTTTGGCACAAGTTTGTTTTAATTTATCAGCTTCGGTAAGATCCGCGATTGCCTCTGTGTATTTTTTCAGTCTGTTCTGAAAGTTTCCTCTATCCAAATATGCCGAACCGTTTCGCGGATCGAGTTCGATAGCCTTATTCAAGTCAGCTAACGCTTTATCTAATTCATTTAAACCGCTGTAAGCATTAGACCGACGATTGTAAGCTAAACTCAAATTTGGATTTAGCTCAATCGCCCGCGAAAATTCTTTAACCGCCGTTGCCCAATCGCTCTTATTTTCCGCCATTTTACCACTCAAAATAAACGACCTAGCATCGTTTGGAAATTTCGCTAAAGTTCTGACAGCCATTACTTTTGCATTCACATCACTGCGAAATTTATCATAATATAAATCGAAAAGTTCAATGTATGGTTCAATTGCGTTGGGATTTAGTTCGATGTATTTCAAGTAAGCCTCTGCGGCAGTGTTCCAATGTTCCGCTATTTTATTAACATCAAGGTCAAAATATCTTTCAACCGATCCTTGAGAACGTGCCAAACCCAAATATCCTTCGGGCTTATTCGGATTGATTGCAATATATTGCTTGAAAGTATCAGCGTAACCGTAAGGATAAGCGGAGTTTAGAACTAAATATTCGATAAGTTTGTAATATTTTTTTTCGTTCGGCAATAATTTGGAAAGTTTAACTAAATCATCAATTCCTTCAAGGCTTGCTCCGCCTCTATATTTCGAGATAAAAGCGGACGAGCGATTTTCTAATGCCGCAATATTGTTTGGCTCAAGCGTGATAACTTTAGTAAAGTCCGCAATTGCGCCATCGTAATCAGAATCATCGGCTTTTCTAACGCCACGATTAAATAACGGCTTAACAAATTTCGGATTAAGTTCGATTGCTTTGTCAAAATCGGCAATGGATTCTGCCCGTTCTTTTCTGCCCAGCGATGATTTAACGAGTCCCCGAATGTTATAAGCACCAGCATTTTTCGGATTTATGAGAATTGCTTGAGTTGCGTCGGCAATTGCTCTATTTCGACGTAGCATCACTTCAGCATTCGCCGCAGTTTGAGCCTTAGCTTTATCAAGAATCTTTTTTGAAATTTCGGCGAGAATAACTTTTTCATCATTCGTATCATCCGCACTCAAAAACAAACATCTCGCCCGTTCGACAAAAGCCGCATCATTTTTCGGTTTCAACGCAGCCAATTTCGTCATTTCCGCGATACACGGAGCAAAATTTTGTTTCTCAAATTCAGCCTTTGCAATCGGGGAAAGAAGGTCGCCGGGTTGGGCGAAAGTTGAAAGAGTTAGGATGAATGTTGCGAAAATTGTAATTATAATTTTGTTCATTTGTATTTTATCGCGTAGCGATTTACGAATTTAGCCGTGGGTTTCAACCCACGGAAAGCAAAATATTGTGCGTGTCGCGTCAGCGACAATTGAAAATAGTCATCAAATTCAGTTGTCGCTCACGCGATAGGAATTTTAAATTAACTTCACCGTCGGTTGAAACCCACGGCTAAACTCAGATTGTCGCTCTGCGACATTAAAACTGTTAATTAATAACCCCCACAAAAACATCGTTTTTCCAAATGCCTTCCCGCGTTGTAGCAGTTGCTTTGGTGTATTCTTTGCCGTAACCGTTCTTGAGGTTATTTTTCCATTCTCCAGTGTAATAATTACCGTTTCTGAATGTATATGTTCCTCGACCGTCTTTTTTGCTATCAACAAAATCGCCTTCATACATGTCGCCGTTAGAATACATTGTTTTGCCTTTTCCTGTTTGTTCGTCATAAACCCAATCTCCCTCGTAGCTTTCACCGTCAGGAAATGTAATTTTGCCTTTCCCGTTATATTTTTCATTGGTAAATTGACCGACATAAACTATTCCGGTTGTGGAGGTTAAAGTTCCTTGACCTTCTGCTTTGCCGTTGACGAAATCACCTTCGTAAATAAAGCCATCGGTATAAACTATTTTGCCTCTGCCGTTGTCGCAATTACCGGAAACGCATCCATCCACTTTCGGCTCGGATTTCTCCAAAATCGTTCCCCAATTAAGCGTTGAACTTGATGGAATATAGACTTTTGTTTGATACGTTGCGTAACCTTTTGCCGAAATTGTCAGTAGATAATAGCCAAACGAAACTTCAAATTCGTAATAACCGTTTTTAGTTTGAACTGTATCAACTGATTTTGTTTTTGAATTATTTTCGATTGCCCGAAGTTCAACTTTTGCATCAATCGTAATTGAATCATTTTTGATTGAATTATTGACAAAGCCCTTCAAACGTCCCGATCCCGATTGAGCAGAAACCGACAGGCTCAAGATAAATGTTGCGATAATTGTTAGTAAAATTTTGTTCATTTGTTTTTTTGATCAATTTTTAGCCGCAGATTTCGCGGATAAACGCGGATTTATAAAATAAGTCTTTTTATCTTTTCTTATCAGCGTAATCCGCGTTTATCTGCGGCTAAAATATTCTTCGGCTTTAACAAACTCATATTAAGCCGATGCCAATAAAGCTAACACTTGCTTAAATTGAGCGTTCTCTTTTTCATCTTTGGCGGCTAAATCAGCTTTGCCAAGTTTTTGGTAAACTAATGCCCGATTCTGGAATGCTTTATTTGCAAAAGCCAAAAACGGTTCTTTTTTAATCGCTGCCGACAAATCCGTTTCGGCTCCAGCGAAATCATTACTCAACATTTTTGAATATCCGCGAACCGCCAATATTGCCGCGTTTGTCGCGTCTTTTTTTATTAATGCATCAATCGTTTTCTTGGCGGCATCGGATTCTTTTTTGTCGGTTGATTGCAGTTTGAGTATTACCGAATTTAGTTCAACGTCCAGCGGCGGCGTTTCTTTTTCAGCTTTTATTACGTCGGGAGCGTTTTTCATAAATGCGCTTTCGGCAGGTGTCAGATTGCCTTTGACATTGTAAGCACTGACCAATCTGGCTCGTTGAAAAGGCAAAAGTTTCTTTGTTGGCGAAATTCCGATGGCGTAATTCAGATTATAAAGATGCACTTTCATCGCCGATTTCAAGAGCGTAAAATTAGCCGGAACTACTTTTCCTTTATCAATCGTAATTTGCCGGACAGCTTCACGAAGCAGAAAACCTTCGGAGTGTTTGTAATTTCCGACCAGATCAAAGGCTTCAATCATTGAAACAATGGCGATTTCTTTTTTTACGGACAAACCGTTTGACTTCATCCATTTATCATAAAGCTGCATTGCATCGTCAATTTGTCCCAAAGCGATTTTGTAACGCATTTCCGCCGCCAATGTTTCGCCTTTTTTGAAACGCGTCCAATTGGATTCGGCAAAGCCCGCACCGCTCCCCAAATAGATCGTGTATAACGGTTCGAGTTTATCAAAAGCCGCCTTTACCGCTGAAAAGTCGGTATTTGTATTAGTAACGAACTGAGCTTTTTCCAAATAAATTAACGCTTCGAGCTTTCTGATCTCGAATTCGGTGTTTTTGAATCTGGCGGCAAAACCTGAATCATCTTTTTTAGCTATTAAATTAGCTGACCCGATTTCGTATCCTTGCTTCAAATCGCTGCTTGCTCCGTCTAACAGTTTGATAAGTTTATCGGTAAACTCGACTTCAAACCTCGGACGTTTTTCGTCAATAACCTTATCCGAACCGAAAATTACGCCCGTTCTTAATTGATAAATCGCATTAAACTTTGAACTGCCGCGCAAATAATAAAGTTTTGACAATGTTTCGGCAAAATCTTTGTCATTTCTGTAATTGGAATCATATTGGGCGATTAACGGATCAATCGCACCCAAAACAGCGTTGAATTTTTGTTCGTCGTAAAGTTTTTGAACTTCGGCAAACCCAACTTTATTTTGGGCGAAAATGTTGGAAAATTGGACGGCAATTAAAAGCACAATCGCCGCAGAAAGTCTGATAATTTGTTTATTCATAAAAAATTGTTCTCAAATATAATCGCAGAACTCAGTTGCAAAAAGGTCAAATTATTAAAAAAAAGCTTGTCTTTTATTATTTTAACAAAAGACAAGCCGAAAATATTTTCTTGATACAGACTTTATTGGTCAACCGGTTCACCGCCTTGAAAATCAGCTTTGTCGTTGGAAACTTCTACTTTCAGCTTAAAAGTTCTGGCGCGTTTTTTGTCGGAATTTCCAACCGTTATAATATATTTGCCGGTTCTGCCCGCCAAAAGTGAATAATAGGCTTCGCCGTCCTGGTTACGGTCAACGCCCTCTTTATAGCCAACATTAATCCAAATAACAGGAAAATCGTTGGTTTTGGAAACACCGATGTCGCCTTCAACCTCTATATTTACAACCTGATCTTTCTTAACGGTGATTGCATATTTGCTTTCCCCACCGGCTCTGACGGTAATCGTCATCGTTTTCGATGTTGCACCTTTGGCGAAAGTTATAGGCGATTGCGCGTGTGCGTTTGAAACGAAAATAAAACTGATAGCTAAACTAAACAAAATACATAAGTAACAAGTCCGAAATAAAGTGAGCCGTTTGGTTTCATGCAGAAACCCTCACGAAGTAAGTGTGCCATCAATTACGCCCTTACTTCGTGGGGGCTTCTGCACAAATGCAATCTAAATGGAGCAACTTATTTTGACTCTTTTACT